>CAYOQX010000019.1:0-523 GCA_964406195.1 uncultured Alkaliphilus sp.
GTAAGAAATTTTTTGAGCAAGGAAGGATTTTTAGAAATAGAAACACCTATGTTGACAAAACCAACTCCCGAAGGTGCAAGGGACTATTTGGTACCAAGCAGGATAAATCCGGGCAGATTTTTTGCATTGCCTCAGTCACCGCAACTGTTTAAACAACTTTTGATGATATCGGGTATGGAAAGATATTTTCAAATAGTAAGATGTTTTAGGGACGAAGACCTGAGGGCGGACAGACAGCCAGAATTTACGCAAATTGATTGTGAAATGTCGTTTGTTGACATAGATGATGTGATAAAAATCAATGAAGAACTATTGCGGACAATATTTAAAGAAATATTGGATATTGATATACATCCGCCTTTTACCCGAATGACTTATAAAGAGGCAATGGAGCGTTTCGGATCGGACAGGCCTGATGTCAGATTTGGTTTTGAATTGATTGATTTAAGCGATATAGTACAGGACTGTGAATTCAAGATATTTGCATCAGCCGTAAAGGATGGAGGATCTGTCCAAGCAATCA
>CAYOQX010000019.1:533-18069 GCA_964406195.1 uncultured Alkaliphilus sp.
TATGGGGACAGATTCAGCAGAAAAGACATCACAAGGCTGGAAGACTATGTAAAAGACTATGGCGCAAAGGGACTGGCCTGGATTAAGATAACCGATGACGGAATCACATCCCCGATTGCCAAATTCCTTAAAGATGAAGAATTAAAAGACATATTGGACACTGCAGATGCAACGACAGGGGATTTAATACTGTTTGTTGCGGATAAAGATAAAATAGTATATGATTCTTTGGGACATCTGAGGGTGGAAGTTGCTAAAAGGCTTGATCTGCTTGATAAAGATGAGTTTGAATTAGTGTGGGTTACGGAATTTCCGCTGCTCGAATATGATGAAGAGGAAAAACGCTACGTAGCTAAACATCATCCGTTTACATCACCTATGGATGAAGATGTTGAAATTATGGAATCAAACCCCGAAAAAACCAGAGCTAAGGCCTATGATATCGTATTAAATGGTCATGAAATCGGGGGAGGAAGTATAAGGATTCATACCCTTGAACTTCAACAAAAAATGTTTAAGGTATTAGGTTTTAGCAAGGAAGATGTTCAGGAGAAATTCGGATTTTTGTTGGATGCATTCAAATATGGGACACCGCCGCATGGTGGAATTGCTTTTGGGTTGGATAGATTGGTAATGATTTTGGCCAAAGAAGATAACATAAGACAAGTAATAGCATTTCCAAAGACCCAAAATGCTACCTGTCCATTAACCGATGCACCAACTTTTGCAGATCAAAAACAATTGGACGAGTTAAATATAAAAGTACAAATCAAAGAATAGATATATAGATATTTAAATCAAATGCAGCAAAAAGGTGGTAAAAAATGATACCGCATTTTTTTTCCAGAACTGAATTGTTAATAGGGACTGAAGGGCTGAAAAAATTGAAAAACAGTAAGATTGCCATATTCGGCATAGGAGGAGTGGGTTCCTTTGTTGCGGAAGCACTGGCGAGAAGTGGTATATATAGCATTGTTTTAATAGATGATGACAGCATATGTCCGACCAATATCAATAGACAAATTCATGCCTTGGCAGGTACTATAGGCAAACCCAAGGTAGAAGTAATGAAAGCGCGTATTCTGGATATAAATCCGAAGGCAAAAGTTACCGTATATAAACAATTTTTCAGCAGTGAAAATGCAGAAAAATTATTATTTGCTGACTATGATTATGTAATAGATGCAATCGATACTGTCAGTTCCAAAATAGACTTGATTGAAAAGTGCAAAAAACGTAACATTCCAATTATAAGTGCTATGGGAGCAGCAAACAAACTGGATCCTACCAAACTGGAAGTATCAGATATATATAACACATCTGTTTGTCCTTTGGCAAGGGTTATGCGTAAACAGCTGAGGAAAAGAAGGATTAGGGACCTGAAGGTTGTATATTCAAAAGAAAGGCCCATAACACTGACAGATACGGACGGCACCAATCGTACAGATACAATCGGCACTAATTGTACCACAGACACAAGTGGCACCAATCGCGGAAAAGATTATGCACCTTATAGAAATGAAACCCATATGGGAGGACATCGAATTCTGGGCAGTATATCATTTGTACCTTCTGTTGCCGGATTGATTATGGCTGCCGAGGTGGTTCGCGACCTGGTTGGGATATAAAAAAGTTCATATGTTGCTCTTGATTTGGGATATAATATAGGTATATTGATTTTTGGCTTCTGATAAATAGGAGGAGGCGAACTAATGAAACAAGATGGAATTATTATATCAACTGAGGAAAACAGAGCAAAGGTAATGCTGCAGAGACAATCATCTTGCGGTGATTGCAAGGCATGCAGATTTGGTAGCGATGATATGAGCATGGAAATAGATGCTATCAATTCTATCAATGCTAAAGTAGGTGATCATGTTAAGGTAAATATGGACCACCAAAATTTCCTGTCCGCTGCCTTTATAGCATATGCGTTGCCATTATTTGCCCTTATCGGGGGAATATTTATAGGCAATAGGGTGTTATGTTGGGTAGGTATGACACAGTATAAAGACATCGGTGCAGGCTTGTTCGGTTTCCTGTTGACTGCTGTAACCTTTGGCATGATCAGAACAAAAGAAAAATCGCTCAGATTGAATAAGAGATTTGTACCTATCGTTACAGATATCATACACGAGTAAATCATTCATGGCTATGCTATTGTTAATGTAGTTAAGTTATACCAATAACGTTGTAAAATATAAGAATGTTGTAAAATACAAGCAAAAAATATTATTGATAACAGATAGGCAACCATATACAATTGCTTATCTGTTATTTATTAACAAATCAGTTGCGCCTACGGTCAATTACGGTTCTGTTTTTGTTTTCTGTAGGAATTTATTGAAAGCATTATAACCAGAGCGGCGGCAATTGCCATAGATATTAAAAGGGTTTCACTCCCATAAACGGCAGCTTCATCGAATTGTTTTTTAACAATCGAAAGCATGGTATAATACAGGCCAAATCCGGGGACCAAAGGAATAATGCCGGGTATTATATATATAGTGATAGGGTTTTTATATGCAAAAGCAAAATATTCGCTGATTAAAGCTACAGTTATGGATGCTATGAAGGTTGAAAAAATGACGGAATTAAATACTTCCCCGGTAAATGCATAAATAATCCAACCTAATCCACCTGCAAAACCCGATTTAAACAAAGTATCCCTGGGTGCATTAAATATTATAGCGAAGCCAATTGTGGAAATATATGCATAGAAAAAATTTTGAACATATCCAATCATTATAACAAACCCCCAAACACGAGAAACCATAGCTTGAGTACAAAACCAACTCCGAAAGCAATTGATGTGGCGACTATTATAGCTTCCGTGGCTCTGGACAATCCGGATACCAGGTCGCCTGCAATGGTGTCTCGGACAGCGTTTGTAATAGCTACCCCGGGCAGTAGGGGCATGATGGCTCCGGTGATTACTTTGTCCAAATCCAAAAATGCATTCATTAATGAAGCAATATAGAAAAACACAATAGCCAACAGAGTAATCATGGTTCCCCCTATAGCATTTGATAAAAAGGGCGGAAACTCCATGTCGCTCAGGTAGTGTAATATGTATTGTACAGCACTGCTGACTATAAAGGCAGCCAGGAATACTGCAAAATTACCGCCAAATAATAAGGCGAAAAATCCTCCGGACAACCCGCCTCCCAACAAGGCTCCGATATGTTTCGGATAGGGTTTGGAATCGTCAATTGCACTTAGGGTGGGCAAAGCTTCGCTTAACGGTATTTTATTTTCAACAAACTGTCTTGAAAAATTATTTACTTTGGCTATTTTGTTTAAATTAATTCCCCTGCTTTTGATACGTTTTATATAGGTTACAATTTCATCCTGAGGTTCGCCTTTACTGTCCATAGACATAAATATGCCCGTGGGTGTAACGTAGGCTTCCACATATGATAGGTTTTTAGACTTGCATAATCTGGTTATTGTGTCTTCAACCCTATATGTTTCAGCCCCATTTTTGAGCATTATCTCACCGGCATACAAAGCAATTACCATTAATTCTTTTTTATCAATAGGCATTAAACCACCTCCGGGAGAATTATAATTTAAAATATAAGCATTGTTAATCAGATATTAGTAAAAAATAGAATATAATCGTTAAGTGAAAAACATTACTAACTATTTATTATATCAGGTAGCGCAATATAGTTAAAGCAAAATCTACTTGTAAAATATGTACAAAAGAACTATAATTAAATATACGATTAATTACATCTCAAAGATGAAAGGAGAATAACTAATGAATTTTGATACATTAAAGATAGATGACCCGGAAATTTATAATGTTATTATAGAAGAAACACAAAGGCAAAGGGATAATATTGAATTGATTGCATCCGAAAACTTTGTTACGGAAGCTGTAATGGAAGCTATGGGGAGTCAACTGACAAACAAATATGCAGAGGGGTACCCCGGAAAAAGATACTACGGCGGTTGTGAACATGTGGATATTGCTGAAGACCTTGCAAGGGACAGGTTCAAAAAATTGTTCGGCGCCGAACATGCCAATGTGCAACCCCACTCGGGATCCAGTGCTAATTTGGGTGTGTATTTTGCTGTGTTGGAACTTGGGGACACAGTTTTGGGAATGGACCTATCCCATGGAGGACACTTAACCCATGGCAGTTTAGTCAATATTTCAGGTACATATTACAATTTTGTTGCCTATGGGGTTGACAAAGAAACCGACCTGGTAGATTATGATGAAATAAGAAGAATTGCAATTGAGACTAAACCGAAACTTATAGTTGCCGGTGCCACCGCATATCCGAGAGAAATCGATTTCAGTAAATTCAGGGAGATTGCGGATGAGGTAGGAGCATACCTAATGGTAGACATGGCACATATTGCAGGGCTTATTATAGCCGGATTGCATCAAAATCCATGTGAATATGCGGATTTTGTTACTACAACAACCCATAAAACCCTAAGAGGTCCGAGAGGCGGAGCAATTTTATGCAAAAAGGAATATGCGGACATCATCGACAAAGCAATATTCCCGGGAATACAAGGGGGCCCGTTAATGCATGTTATTGCAGCAAAGGCCGTTTCGTTCAAAGAGGCACTGACCCCGGAATTCAAAGTATACCAACAGCAAATTGTAAAAAATGCTAAAAAATTGGGAGAAGAATTGGTGAAAAGAGGTTTTGACCTTGTGTCGGGAGGTACGGACAACCATTTATTGCTCGTTGATTTGAGGAACAAAAACATTACAGGTAAGGATGCGGAAGAATTGCTGGACAAGGTGGGAGTTACAGTTAACAAAAATACCGTGCCCTATGATCCGCGCAGTCCGCTTGTGACCAGCGGTATTCGTATTGGAACCCCTGCAGTCACCACAAGAGGAATGAAAGAAAAGGACATGGCGGATATTGCCGAAATTATGAGTGTTATTATAGATAATCCTGAAAAAATTGATGAGGTTTCGCAAATGGTAAGTAATCTTTGCCAAAACTTTAAATTGTATGAATAAAAATTTATTAATTGTATTGCTAATAATAAAAATGTAGAATTGGCCGGTGCGATGAATAGGGATACTGCACTATACTAAAAACACAGGTGATATAGAAAGCACAGATATGATTGCAAAATTCGCAAAAATATTTGTGCTTTTTTATAAACCAATGCTATATCATGGCCAGTATTACTACTAAAACATAGAGTAATTGTGTGTGTTCATTTTGTATGGCAATTTCTTTTTTGAGGTCAGCATTTTCTTTTTCGAGTTCGGCATTTTCTTTTTTGGTACTATTTAACCGGTTTTTCAGGCTGTCTATTTCGTTGAAATTAACAAAGTCTTGTGCATTCTCATGAATATCATCATGGACAATTTCCTGCATATCCTCGAGCTTTTCTATTTCCTCCCTGAGAGAGGAAATAAGACTATTTGATGAATGGATCTCAGTATTTTTGATTTCCAATTGTTTTTCAAGTTCTTTTATTTTACTATTATATTCTTTAACCTGTTGTATTAACTTTTCGTTTTGTGGGCCGGAATCACCTTTTATGGAGGTGGGGGAATCCGAAACCGATCTTTTCTTAGGCATAAAAACGCCATCATTTTGTTGGTACTTCATCATTATTTTCACCTCCGAATCCTAAAAACTGTATATGGGGGTAGAGGGTTCCGAAAACAAAATCACATAAAATATTTTTTTTGTCTTTGATACAGTTTGTAAGATAGCGATAGCGTTTAAAGTCAATTTTTTTAGTATCTTCATGATAAAAATGTTGGGACCAATTTTCTCCCATATCAGTAGAATAGCATGAGACTAATTTACCCATTTCTGTCCAAATAGCCCACAGAATTTTTTCATAATAAATCAAAACCGGGAAGGAACAGCTTGATTCTGAGGAAAGGGGGATGGACTTTAAACTGTTTTTTGTTATTTTATTTACATCTAGATTTAAGTACCGGACAGTTAAATATTCCTCATCAAATCTACTCCAAATAAGATGCAATATTTTAGCATTATCCAGAATCCCGTCTATGTATATTTTTTTATCTTCAGAGGATGTGATACACAATGGGCCGGTCCATTGTTCGGTGGACATGTTTAGTTTAGAAATAAATATTTGTTCATATCCTTTTATTACTGATGCATATAATAGAATTAATTCATCATTGTCCATAAAAATTTTAAAAGGATTGACATATGTATGGTTATTTACCGTAACAATATGGTTTATATCGTGTTTTCCATTATAGAATTTTAAATGGAACAAATAGGCATTATTTTTGTGTTCATCATGCAACAAATAATAAAATATGTGAATTTGACCGTTTATGTGCTTTATTATGGGGTAAATGATTGTTTGTCCTGTCGGGTACTGAAAAATCAAATGATTTACCCATTCTCCATTTGCAAACTGATGGTAATATAAACAATTGTCTTCACTGTGGCTTATGATATGTATATTGCCATTGTCGTCAATATCTAAACAAAACTCTTCAGTTATCTGGTTGAATATCGTTGACTTTTCTTTCCACCCATGTTCTTTTTCTGAAATAATATATTCAATATGTTTTTGTTCATTTAAATAAAAATTGAAAATAACACCGGGTCTTTTTTTGAGTATAAACTCATGTTCTCCTACAAAAGCCATAATACCACTTCCTGTCTTGTTGCAGATATTTTTATTTAGATAATCTCCTTATTTCCAAAAACAAGGGAATATAATGCAAAAATTTCCGAAGATGCATGTTTATTATTAAAATATATGCAAAAAAAATATAAAAATTACTACCCGGTAGCACCGAAATCATTTCTATTACATATTGTACAGTAGGCAACAATTTAAATTAGAAATCTATTTTTGTATACAATTAAAATAGAAAAGGAGTGAAAATGATGGATGGTAATAAAAAATTAAGTAGTGATGCAGCTTCGATGGACAGATCATGTTGTACTGCCGACACAGGTTGTTCGTTTAACGGTCGCCTGGATAGAGTAGTTGGTGAGTGCATATTTGTAGATAAAGTATATGACAGTGTAACACTCAACTTGCAGGGACTGCAGGCAGGAAGCAGAGTACCTTTTGGGCGCCTGCCATCATCAAGATGCAGTTCGGGATCCAGGATTACTAAAATAAAGGATATAAGAGCAAGAAAATTTTTCAATCCGGATAATATCAACGATTCCAGGAATCTAATAGTTACTCCGATGACAACACTATCAGGAGCGCAGTTTGTTACTGATTGCAAAGGAAATCCGGTTACTGTACCGGGGCCTGCCGGATTACTACAATATTTGATATATACCGATACCAGCGGATGCGATAAAGTAAAAAGGGGCACTCCTATATTCGGATCACAGGAAATCCATATAACAGGCTGTATTGCTGTAGAAATGGATATTGAATACACCGACAACAGGGGTAGGACCCACAGTACAACTCTAAAGGCAAGGATGCCTGTAAACCAAAGGGTAACTAACTTCTTTGAACTATGTATGCCTTCAGTATTTGATTCAACATTCTTACCGCAATTTACAGAGTTTTGCAATATTGCATTCACCCCAAGACTGTCGACTCGCAATATAGGCAGGGATATCAGTTTAAACACTACAACAGGCGAGGTTCATGCTAATCTGATAGTTGCACTATGTATTACCTGCAAGAAAAAGATTAAGGTACCTGTACAATTATGTGTGTTAAGCACAGGTTTTTGCAAACAACGAGTCAGTCCGGGAAGACAACCATGTTCAGCTTTTCCACCATTATTCCCACCGCAAGTAAATGTACCGTGTATAAGACCGCATGAGGATGAGTTATGCATTGACTCACAGGACGATGGACTGTGTATAGAATCACAGGAAGATGAACCGGAATAAAGCAGTAATAAAAAATATGGGTCTATTGATTTGAATCAGTAGACCCATTATTTTTAACCTTGTTCCAGTATGATTTGATAGATTGTTCAAACTTGTTATTTCCATGTTTGTAATAGGTTTTATGCTTGATATTTTCAGGCATATATTGTTGTTCTACATAATTATTCGGATAATCATGGGGGTTTAAATAGTTGGTTTTGGTTCCAATAGAAGCATTTGAATGTGTGTCACATAGATGATTCGGTACTTGGCCTACATCGATTCTTTCCAGGTCGGCTAAGGCAGTATCAATTGCTTGATATGCTGAATTAGACTTGGGTGACGAGGCGAGCAGCAGGGTGGCCTGAGCCAGTGGTATTCTAGCCTCGGGCAGACCGAGCTGCAGTGCCGAATCGGTGCAGGCCTTTACTATGGAAATTGCCTGTGGATAGGCTAACCCTACATCTTCAGATGCAATAACCAGAAGCCTTCTGCAGATAGAATTCAGGTCCCCACTCTTAACCAATCTTGCTAAAGCATGTATACTGGCTTGTTTGTCGGAGCCTCTTATGCTTTTTTGCAGGAAACTCAGGAGATTATAATGGCTGTCTCCATCCCTGTCATAATAGGTGATTTTGCTTTGTGAACATTCTTTGGCCTTTTCTATATCTATATTAATTTTATCAGAATTACAAATAGCGTATGTGTTTATTATTAATTCAATTGTATTCAAAGCCCTTCTTAAATCCCCATTGGCAACTTCTGCGGTATAATCCAGGGCATTGTCATCATATGTAATTTTTATGTCCAGTCTTTCTTCTTCCAAGAGCAAGGCCCTTTTTAGACCTTTAATTATATCTTCAGTATGCAATGTTTTAAATTCTATAATTGTCGATCTGCTCAGAAGGGAACCGAATATGGAAAAATTAACATTTTCGGTAGTACTCCCTATAAGTATTATGTCTCCATTTTCTATATGTCCAAGTATGGACTGCTGTTGACGTTTTGTTAGATAGTGCAATTCATCTATATAAAGTAAAATACCGTTCATGGTACCCAAGGTACCGATTTGAGAGATGATATTTTTAATATCATCGATATTTGTATTTGTCCCGTTTAGTTTAAAAAACCTCCTGTTGGAGGCTTTTGACATTATGTTGGCCACGGTTGTTTTACCGGTCCCTGAAGGACCGAAAAAAATCATATTAGGAATCATGTTTGATTCTGCAATTCTATTCATCAATTTGTTTTTGCCTATAATATGGTCCTGACCCACTATCTCATCCAAATTTACAGGACGTATCCTGTCTGCTAAAGGTTTCATATTCAACCCCCTGTTTTGTGTATTGCGTTATACCATATAATTATAGTAACTTTCTTCTTAATTCTTCGCCGCTCATTGGTGATAAATAGGCGAAAGGTACATCAAATACGGACAAGGCTCCAATTTTGCCCTCATTTGACAATCTGAACACTGCTCTGGCATATGCTGTTATAACCGATGAGGTAAATTCCGGGTTGCTGTCAAGATCAAGTCTGAATTCCATAGTATGCCGATTACCCTTTCCTGTGGTTCCGGTTCGAATAACCAGCCCGCCGTGGGGCATCTCACTGTGGTTTTCCATCAGGTCTTCCTCGGATATAAAAAATACGGATGTGTCATAATCTGCAAAATAATTGGGCATGGTTTTTATTTCGTTTTCAATTTTAGCCAAATCCGCACCATCTTCGGCACAGACATAACATATTCTCCTATGCATTTTGCTGGCGGGAAGATTTACTTTTTTACAATCCCTGACCTTATTTAGCACCTTTTGAATTGGGACGGTATACTGAACCCCGTCCTTTACACCTTCTATTTTTCTGATAGCATCGGAATGACCCTGACTCAACCCTTCTCCCCAGAAGGTATGGTCCCAACCCTTCGGTAATATTGCCTTACCCAAAAGTTTATTAAGAGAAAAGAGTCCCGGGTCCCAACCTACGGAGATAAGACCCAGTTTTGAGTGTTTCTTTGCGACTTTGTCTATCTTTTCAAAATATTCGGGAATCTTTACATGATTGTCAAAACTGTCTACAGTATTAAAATGCGACACCACCATGGGACCTTGCTCTTCTAAATCCCTTGCGGAACCTCCGCACAGTATCATTACATCAATTTTATTTTTAAAATCCAATATTTTTGATATATGTACTACATTAGACCTCGAGCCTAAAGTATTCGGTTCTCTCCTCGTGAATATAGCAACAAGTTCCATATCCGGATTATTGGGTATCGCCAATTCAGTCCCACGACCAAGATTTCCATATCCTACTATACCGATTCTGATTTTTTCTTCCATAGGGTACCTCCTCAAGATAGATGATGATATTATTATATAGGAAAGTATTGCAAAAATCATCGAGATCAAACAAAAATTAAAAAAACCGTACTGTAAAAACAGTACGGTTTCTCTTACTTCATAATCATAACAGAAGAGGCCTTAATCAGAGCCTTAACATTATCCCCTACATTCAAACCCAATGTATCCACCGAAGTTGTAGTTATTGTAGCCGCCATGGTTTGCCCGTTAATATCCAACACTACCTCTGCAGCCACAGTTCCTTTTTTAATATCGGTGATTGTACCATCGAGTTTATTTCTTGCTGAAATTTGCATTTGTACTACCTCCCGTGTTATATTTAAGAATGTGTCACATCTAAAATTATTATGCCCGCCGGACAAAAAATATAAACACAAATGATGGCGTGCATGATGGGGCGTATCAATTCTTTGCTTGCATTGTTATATTTTAGATAATTTTAGGTGAAAAATATTGACAATGCTTGGACATTTGTTATACTTAATATATATTGCAGTAAATATATCTATTAGATAATAGGAGGGTTATAAATGAAGGATGTTGTTGTTTTGGGTGGAGGACCGGGAGGTTATGTAGCTGCCATAGTAGCTGCAAAACATGGACTGGATACAGCACTTGTTGAAAAAGACAGCTTAGGTGGAACATGTCTTAACCGTGGTTGCATACCTACAAAGGCACTAGTACGTTCATCAGAAATTTACGATACAGTAAAAGAATCTGAAGAGTTCGGAATTTTTAATGAAACACCATCTTTTGATTTCTCCAAGATAATGGAAAGAAAAGACAACATAGTAAAAGAATTAGTTGCAGGAATCGAATACCTTGTATCTAAAAACAAGATTACCCTTTTAGAAGGTGAAGGAACCATAACGGATAAAAACACAATAGTTGTAAAAGACGAAGATGACAAGGAAACTACCGTTAAGGGCAAAAATCTGATAATTGCTACAGGTTCCCAACCGTTTATTCCACCAATCAAAGGTGCGGATGAAACAAAAAATCTATACACAAGCGATGATATGTTAAGTCTGGAAGAGCTGCCTGAGAGTCTTGTTATTGTAGGTAGCGGTGTAATCGGAATGGAATTTGCATTTATTTGTGCTACTTTAGGTGTAGAAGTATCAATCATAGGAGCTTCAGATGATATTCTAAGCCCATTAGACAGTGATGTTAAGAGGGAAATCACCAGAATATCCAAGAGAAAAGGAATGAAACTTTACACCGGTGCAAGAGTTGAAGAAATCATCGATACAGCGGATGGCAAATCTGTTGTAATGTTCACAAGAAAAGGTAAAGATCAATACATAACAGGGGACAAAGTTCTAATGGCAACAGGAAGATCCCCATATTATGCCGGCGTTGACTTAGAAAAACTGGGCATAGAATTAAGCGATGAAACCGGAGGAATCAAGGTCAACAGCAGACTTCAGACAACCGTAGATAATATATATGCTATCGGTGACGTTACAAATATAAATCAATTAGCTCACCTTGCTTCTTATCAAGGGGTTGTTGCTGTAGATAACATAGCGGGTAAAGACGTAGAAGCAGATTATTCTGTTGTACCCGGTGCTGTATTTACAATTCCGGAAATTGCGGATGTAGGTCTTACTGAAGATGAAGCAAAAGAAAAAGGTATAGAAGTAACTGTAGGAAAATTCCCATTTGCGGCTAACGGTAAAGCTCTTACATTTGGTGAAAGAAGAGGCTTTGCTAAAGTAGTTGCTGATAAATCTACGGGAGTGGTATTGGGAGGATCTATTATTGGTCCAAGTGCAGCAGACCTGATACATGAAATTACAGTAGCTGTCAAAAATAAGCTGACTGCGGAGCAAATAGTGGATACTATACATGCGCATCCAACCACAGCGGAAACTGTGCTGGAAGCTGTAATGGGAACCACGCCGAAAGGTGCAATACACTCAGCATAATATAAAATAAATTTTGACGAGATATCAAGAGTTCTGTATAAAAATATTAGAAGGAAGAGTGCTTCCTTCTAATATTTTTTTATTTATTTTTGGGGGTGGCACACATGGCAAACTTTAGGTACGTTTATGGAACTGTTCCTTCCAGAAGAATGGGGGTTTCTGTAGGTATCAGTCCTATAGCTGAAGGTCATTGCAATTATTCCTGTATATACTGTCAATTGGGAAGAACGAGAAATATGACAAACAAAAGAAAAAGATATTTTGATTATAAAGATATAATCAAGGAACTTATGCTGTATCTAAGTAAAAATATTGAATTTGATGTGGCTACAATAGTAGGCGATGGTGAACCGTTATTATATGCCGATTTAGGGATTCTGATCAATGAGTTAAAACTGATGATAGATAAGCCTGTAGCGGTTATAACTAACGGATCCCTATTATATGACAGTGCGGTGAGGGATGATTTAAAAAATGCGGATATAATTCTGCCCTCTCTGGACGCATCCAATGAAAAAATGTTCAGAGAAATCAACAGACCCCATGGGGATATAAAATTTGATGATGTCATAAAGGGATTAAGGACCTTCTCCGAAGAATATAAAGGGCAACTATGGATTGAAACAATGATTGTCGAGGGTATAAATGATAATAAACAGTTTTTTTTAGATCTAAAAGAACTATTAGGCACAATAAATTATCATAAATTGTATATTAACTCTCCCGTAAGGCCTCCTGCCGAATCATTTGTAAAACAGGTACCGGAGGAAGTTATAGAGGAAGCTGTTTCAATACTGGGCGGTATTTCTATAGATAAACTTGCCTCTGAAGGTTTTTATAGTGAGATTGATGATGACTACGATGCTGTTTTGAGTATTATCAAAAGACATCCCATGAATCAATTTGAAATAAGGTCCTTTGTAGAACAAAGGGGAGAATCCGATGTCGAGAATTTTTTTGAAAGACTGAATAATGACGATAATATAGAGGTAATAGACTACAAAAATTACCATACTTATAGATTGAAATAGGGAGAGATTTTTTATAAAAACTGATCGGTTTCTACCCTGAAAAAACTTAACAGCTCCCAAACCGAAACCCGAAACTTATGTATGCATATTTTGTACATATAGGTTTTGGGTTTTTATATTGTAGATATAAATATGGGTATCCATGGACATATATGTATATATATACACATTTGGTACAAAATAGGTATAAAAGACGTTATAAGGGGGATGAAATTTTTATTTATGTATAATTTATTGAGGAATTCATAAAATATCTTTATGCAAGTATTTTATACACAGGGAGTGAGTTCAATTAAAGGAGTAATAATGTCAGGAGGAGTAGGTACCAGACTTAGACCATTAACTTGTCACTTGCCTAAGCCGATGGTGCCTATTTTTAATAAGCCGGTCATGGAGTATGGAATAGATCTTCTAAAAAAATATGGGATTAATGATATTGCGGTTACATTATGTTACCTACCGGAGGTAATAACGGACTACTTCGGGGACGGATCAAAATTTAATGTAAACATTAATTACTATATCGAAGATAAACCCTTGGGAACAGGAGGCAGTGTAAAAAATGCCCATGAATTTTTTGACAGCACAATTGTTGTAATAAGCGGAGATGCCTTTACAAACATAAACTTGGGCAAGGCCTATGATTTTCATAGGGAAAAAGGCTCCAAAGCAACCTTGGTATTGAGCAGGGAACCGGTACCTTTAGAATATGGGGTAGTTGTTACAAATGACAACGGGGAGATAATAAGGTTCTTGGAAAAGCCCAGCTGGGGGGAAGTGTTCAGTGACACTATCAACACAGGCATATACATACTTGAGCCTGAGGTATTGGATTACTATGAACAGGGGGAAAATTTTGATTTCAGCAAGGATCTGTTTCCAAAACTTCTTCAGGACAACGTGCCAATGTACGGATATATAACAGAAGAGTACTGGTGTGATGTAGGTGATTTGAACACATATATAGGAACCCATTCTGACATATTATCTGATGAAAAAAAACATTACCTGTTGGGAGATGAACAAAAACAAAATATTTGGATAGGGGAAGGAACCATTCTTGAAAAGGGGGTTAAAATATACCCGCCAATTTGTATAGGAAAAAATTCCCTGATAAAGGAGGGGGCGATTATAGGGTCTCATACAGTTGTGGGGAACAACTGTACTATAGAAGAGGGAACTTCCGTAAAAAGGAGTATCATTTGGGACAATGTCAATATATCGAAAAATTGCGAAATCAGAAAATCCGTTATATGCAACAATGTGTATATAGATCAGCGCAGCAGAATATTCGAGGGGGTAGTAGTAGGTCCTTATTCTAAAATTTTCAAAAATAGCACGATAAAACCTAACGTTAAAATATGGCCGTATAAAACAATCGATGAAAATGTAACACTTAAGAACAATTTGATATGGGAAGAACGTGTATCGAGAAAATTGTTTGGGGATAGAAATATTTCAGGAATTTTTAACGAAAACATAACACCGGAAATAGCTACCGGTCTGGGTACGGCTTTTGCTTCCATCATGGGGGATGGGGGAATCTACCTTATAAGCAGTGATGAGCATAATTTGTCAAAAACTATAAAAAACTCTATCGTACCCGGCATACTCTCCACAGGATCCCAGGTCATAGACATAAAGGATAGTACCATACCTATGTGTAGATTTGGAGTAAAGTATTTTGAAACGGATGGCGGTATTCATATAAGGGGGGATGGCTCTCATAGGGATATGGTCTACATAGAATTTATTGATAAAGAAGGGGCAAATATAGATAAAAATGAGTCCAAGAAAATTGAAAACTGTTTAGCAATAGAAAATTTCAAAAGATGTGCAGGTGAAGAGGTTGAAGATGTGGTAAACATATATAATTTTTCCGCAATTTATCTGAAAAACGGAAGGGGCCGATTGGAAAACATAGGTAAAATCAAAAAACGTAAACCTAAATTAATTATATCTTCCCCATCAAAAAACATATGTGATCTGGCGGAGAGGTACCTGAAAAACATAGGCTGTCAGGTTAAAACACTGAAGTATAACAGAGAATTGAAAATGGAAGACATTCGGGACATGGTGTTGGAAAACGGGAAAGATCTGGGTTTAGTCTATAGTGAAAATGGAGAAAAAGTAGCACTGACCGATGGACTTAATATTGTTCGGGATGAAAGATATTATCTATTGACTCTGCTGATAGGTTTCAAAAGCGGAGAGGTGGAAAATGTGATAATTCCATACAATTATCCAAGAGTTATGGAAAAACTGGCCGAAAAATACAGGGGTCATATAATCTACAGTAAGTCCAATATATCTCATGTTATTCAAACGATAATGAGAGAAAAGGTTGATTTTCAATACATATTGAATTTTGATGGTATTTGGGCTACAGGAAAAATAATAGATTATCTGATTGGAAATGAAACCACATTGGACAGCATTGTAAAAGGGTTGCCGGAGTACCATTATTTGAAAAAAGAAATCCCATGCAGATGGAATGATAAAGGGAGTATTATAAGAAAATTGACTGAAGATAGAAAAGAGGGTGTTGAACTTAAGGAAGGTATAAGGTTCATAGACGATAAAGGATGGGCTTTGATTATTCCTGATGAAGAAAAACCTATATTCAACTTATACACGGAAGGCTACAATGAAGAATACGCGGAGGAACTGTGGATTAAATATGATGAAAAAATCAAAAATATGATGAAAGAACTTACCTAGAAATGATATAGATCAAAGGAGTGAGGTTCAATATGTGGCCAAGTGTTAAAGATGATATGCTAAACCATGAAGAAATGGGTGTATTACTTGGAGCGGATAAAAAGGCCAATGTAAAAGGATTTCTTTTGAATAGATTGGATAAGAGTTTTAGGGACATAGAGAATGCCTACTTAAAATTTAATGAGGATCTGGCAGAGGGCAAGTCCTTACCACAGGGGACCGAATGGATACTGGATAACTTTTATTTAGTCGAATTAATATACAAGGACTTTAAAATTGATTTAAAAAAGGAAAAAAGAATAATATTGAATATAATAGAGACCTATTCTCTGAGGGGATACCCGAGGGTGTATGTCTTGGCATCAAAATTAATATTTAATTCATCGGGAAATATTTCAGAAGAAACCCTGATAGAATTCGTAAATAATTTTCAGGGGGAGGAAATATTGACCCTGAACGAAATTAGCAGATTCTATACTGTTCTTACATTGGGATTAATGGAACATATCAGGAGTATTGTGCTGGGCCTTGTTGAAATAAGCAGGGGTTGGGAAGAGATGGACAGTATTGATTTATCCATGGAGAAAAACTTGGAAGAAATCATAGAAAACATACATACTATGAGTCCTACAAAGGTGGAAAAACTGGTCAGAAAGATAAGAGAGGAAAAACATGAACCCCAGCCGATTTTGGATGCAATTGACAGAAGGTTGGAATATGTGCATAAAAGCATAAAAGAAATACTGGAAAAAGAATATATGACCCAATCCAAATATAAGATATCTCTGGGTTATGGAATAAACTCCATAAGAAATATTTCTTCTCTCAACTGGGGAAGGGTTTTTAAATCTATATCTTTAGTAGAAAAGGTGCTTGAGGAAGACCCGCTGAGAATATACGAGAACATGGAAGAACGTTCAAAGAATAATTACAGGCATGAGGTTCAAAGATTGGCGGAAAAACTCGATGTGCAGGAGATTTTTATATCCAAGAAAGCCTTAGAGTTTGCCAAAGAAGAGTGGGATAAGGGGATTAGGGACAAAAAATCCCATGTAGGATATTATTTGGTGGATAGAGGTAAGGACAGGCTGCTTAATTACTTTGGCCACAGCGATAATATTAACATCTATTTAGGAAAATATAGTTATTACTATTTTCCTATTATTTTGCTGTCCATTTTACTGACCTATTTATCAGGTGTATATGCCTATAATGTAGGCGGGAACCTGTTTTTGAGCATATTAGTCTCTATAGTGACATTTATTCCGCTAATGTCCATTTCAGTAAATATACTCAATTATTTTTACTTCAGAAGGTTTAGGCCGAAGGTACTGCCCAGGATTGATTACAAGCACGGTATACCTGAGGAATTCAGTACATTTGTGGTTATTCCCACCCTTTTACCCGATGAAGCCAGGGTAGAAGAACTGGCAAGAAGATTAGAGGTTTATTATCTGTCCAATAGGGAAAAAAATGTCTATTTTGGTATAGTAGGGGACTTTAAGGACGGAGACCGGGAAATTACGGAAGAGGACAAAAAGATAATAAATAAAGGCCTGGAAATTATAGGTGAGCTGAATAAAAAATACAGCAGGGAAAAGGACATTTTTTATTTCTTTCACAGAAAGAGAGTATATTCTAAAACCCAGGAA
>CAYOQX010000019.1:18079-18347 GCA_964406195.1 uncultured Alkaliphilus sp.
CAAAACAGATGGATGGGTTGGGAAAGAAAAAGAGGTGCTTTAGTAGAATTTAACAACCTATTGTTAGGGGACGAAAATACTACCTTTGATGTAGTATCCGGTGATATTTCCCATATTAAAATTAAATATGTTATTACATTGGATGCGGATACTAAATTGCCTATTGACGGAGCAAAGAAATTAATAGGTACAATCTCCCATCCGCTAAATGCAGCCGTAATAGACAGTGAAAAAAATATCGTAACGGAAGGCTATGGAATTATACAGC
>CAYOQX010000020.1:0-16867 GCA_964406195.1 uncultured Alkaliphilus sp.
GGGGTATTCCGAATCGGTTATTCCCACAGCCGGTGAAAACATACCATGTTGTGTCTGAACCGTCGCTATAAGAAAGTCCCTGTTTGTTGCAAATCCATACTCCGATAAATCAATGGAATTCCATTCTCCCCTGTTAATGTTAACAACTTTTGGTTCTCCAATCATTTCAGTTGGATCCCCATCCTCATCTGTATCAAAAATGGCAATCCCTATTTCATCCCCTCCGGGAAGCGGAAATTCCGACCCGAAGTATATATTGGCTCCTTCGACATTGCCGTATTGAAGGGGAGTGAATTTAACTGCAGTACCATCACCATCATTAGTCATTACTACAGAATTAATTGATAAACCTTGATCATACGCTATTTCATCTGTACAGTTTACCGATCTCCTTAAAGGTATTCCTATTTCTTTAATTTGATTTCCTATAACCGTTACCTTTGTCTTTCCTATTTCATAAAACCAATCTGCATTTATTTCAAGTGTATATGCACCTTCCAATACACCTTCCAAAATAAAATTTCCTTCTTCGTCTGTCACAACCGAAGAAATTTTAGGGTCCTCTTTTACTTTTATTTCGGCATTTACTACAGGCATCTTATAATAACTATCAAAAACTTGGCCCTTTATAGTTCCTCTTGGTTTTGTTTCAAGAAATATTGTTTCGTCTACTTCCCCACCCTTTTCCAAATGTACCTGTGTTTCCTGAGGATAGTATCCATAGGATTCAACTCTTAGGGTCCAATTTTCTCCTTCTTCATTAGCAGCATGCCGTATGAAAAATTTGCCGGTTGCGAGATCGGTTTTGACACTTTTACCGGTTTCCAGTACTGTTACAACTGCATCCGCCGGTATACCATTTTGTGATTTCTTTTCAACTAAGTTATCTGCAATTATTTCATAATTATTTGTTTTGTTTTTCTTAAAATTGAATTCAGGTATCTCTGCAAGTTCTCTTTCAGATGATTTATTTTCTTCAAATTCCTCAGTTGTTTCTGTAGAAACAATAACCGGTTCTGCAATTGAAATATCATTGGTAGCTGCAGTATCCACACCTGAAACCAAAACATTGTCTATGTACCACCCTGCAGCATGATGAGAACCATCCGAATTAAAGCAGAATCTGATCTTAATCGTTTTACCACTGTAATCTGCTAAATTAATTTCTCTATTTTCCCACTTTTTAATACGACCACCCATATCTTCAGTGACCTTGGCCCAGGTTGTACCATCATCCTCAGATATTTCAACATATCCATAATCAAAGGTCGTACCCGGAGTGTCAATCCAATGATCGAAGAATAGGGCTGCCATTACGTCTTGCGGGATATCCATAGATGGACTTTCAATATAACCTCTACTGTATTCACCGTAGTCCCCTACAAGATTGGTTGCCCATACCTTGGTTCCGGTTAATGCAGCATTAGGCCCGGATGTCGGGATTCCCCACTCCCAATAGTTGTTATACCAACGACCCTCTTGGGTCAACCCGGTTGTAAATCCTCCATTGTCATCCTCAAAGTTTGTCTTGAAAATTTGTACAGCGTGAGGGGCTGTTGCAAATACTTCCTCGGAATATTCACTTTCATTCCCTGACAAATCTACAGCTGTAACAACATAGTAATAGGTATTGCCGGCCTCAGCCGTTTCATCTATAAAAGTGGTTAATGATTCATTTCCAATTTCGGTATAGTGTCTACCCGGTGTTTCCGAACGATAAATTTTATACCCTTTACAATCTACATCTGATGAAGGATCCCAAGATAGTTTTATCCCCGCCAGGGTAGTTTCCGCAATTAAACCCGTCGGTACAGCCGGAGGTTCGTTGTCTTCTCCAATAAGCCTGACATAATCTATATACCAACCATCATCTACCCAAGCATCATCCGTGATGAAACGGAATGCTATGTACACCGGATTTGGTGAGCCTATGTATTCCTCAAGATCCACCAATACTTCATGCCATTCCCGTCCATCACCCAGATATTCCGGCCCGACGGGGATCCAGTTTTCACCGCCATCATCAGACAGATATACCTGCCCCTTGTCGCGGTCATAACCATTTTTCTCCGGGGTTTTATACCATTGGAAAAACCTGAAAGTTGCCGCGGGAATATCTGCATTTCTTAGGTCTATGGGCGGTGTAATTAAATAACTGTCGGATTCATAGGAATATACACTGTCCAATTTCGTTCCAATCAATTTGGTTCCCTTATAAGGCGTCGGTCCTATTTCCTCCTGGGGTTCCCCCCATTCCCAGTCTCCTGTCAATGTCCATCCTATGGGATCATCTTCAAAATCTGTTTCATATTCTCCCGGCACAATACCAAATGTAATATCTATTTTATGTTCTTCTGTAATTGCCGTGTTTCCGTCATAATCCACAGCCCTGATTTTATAAATAATGCCGGATTCATCAAGCATATCGCCGGTTATCACTGCTTTATAAATTCCTGCTTTATGATCCCCTGATACCCTTTTCATAGGAATTAACGTCCAATCAGACTCTCCTTCCACCTTAACGAACAGTTCTGCTTCCACTATGGAAATATCATCACTAATGGATGCCTCAATCTCAATATCAGTGTTAATATAAGCTTTGTTTACTTTTTGTTGATGGTTTATTACGGGTTCCTCTAGATCCTCACCTTCAACCAGTACTTTGCCGGAAATAATTCCTGTGCCGGATGCAGCAGTTGAAACCGCATCAAAAGCGTTTATGAGTCCATATCCATACCCACAGTTTGGCGAACTCGGATATTCGTCATCCGTCAATGCTGTTGCTGTATCTTTGATAATCTTTTCTATTTCGCCCGCCTTTAATGAACTATCCGTTGATGCCAATAACGCTGCTGTACCTGTTATATGAGGGGCTGCCATGCTTGTACCCCTTAAATCACTTTTGTATCCTCCCGATACAGAGGAACGGATGTCTAATCCCGGTGCTGATATCTCGGGTTTAATCAGATCTTCATTATAAGAAGATGGCCCTAATTTGGAGAATGGGGCCCTTGTATCATCTCTGTCCGTCGCCGCTACAGTAAAACTTTCAGGGTAACTCCCCGGACCGGTTATGGAACCCGGTTTTGGTTCCGGCTCCCCCTGGGCTTGATTCCCTGCAGCAAACACAGGTACTATTTCCGCAGCCCTCCAAGCTTTTACAACGTCTCTAAACCAGTCGTCATCCCCTATATCTCCCCCTCCCCAAGAGTTATTTATAACATCCGGAGCCAGGGTAGGGTCTCCGCCGGGAGCGAGCATCCATTGGCCTGCCGCAATCAAGTCATTTTCAAATCCTCCATCCGCTGAAAAAGCCTTTGCCGCAATCCATTTCGCCCCCGGGGCAACACCTATTTTATTACTTCCATCAGGTTCTTGTCCCAATATTGTACCTAACACTGAGGTACCGTGGGAACTCGAAATGTCCCATGGCATGTCCCTTCCAAGGGTTGTGTCATACCAATTTCCCTCAGAATTTACGGAACCTGTCAATGGGTCATACCCTCTCCATTTTTCCTTCAAAGCAGGGTGTTCCCAAGCTGCTCCTGTATCAATCAGCCCTACAACAGCCCCGGTTCCATCTATGTTCAACTCTTCCCAAACAAGATTCGCTTTTATCCTCTCAACGTTCCATTCTGCTTCATCTTTATCCTTGTTCCCGTGCACTTGCCCTTCTTTTTTATCCACATGTATCTGATCCTTGTCTCTATTTTCAGATACCTGATCTTCATCCATATTATTTATAATAGAACCATCCAACTTAATGAATCTATTCTTGCATATTTTCTTCACCTCGGGAAAATGCGAAATGTTTTCTATTACATTTTTTGCAGCTTTTACATAAACTATATTTGTCACGTAATAAGATTCATATTCTACCACATTTCCCTGCTTTTTCTCCCACTTCAGGTAATCCAAAAGATCCTTCTGTGTTTCCCCGGCTTGATTTTTAAGTGCCGTTACAACACCTTTTCTTGCTTCCATTTTAACCTCATAAGGAGTCAGGTTTGCCGTATGCATTTCTACGGTTGCAGCTACATTTTGTGGATCTATCCGACCTTTTAAGTAAACAAGTACTTCTATACCCTTTTCACTATCCGCAATATTTAATATTTCATTATCTATTTTGCCTAATGCTATACGTTTTTTATCTATTGATTTCTCCACTGAATAACTTTCGGCATAAAGTGGAGATGTAAACAGGCCTAATCCCAATAATATTACCAATAATAAGGAGATTAGTCCTGTATTTTTATTAGCCTGTGCAAATATTTTAATCATCCCCCCCAAAATCCCAATCTGCATTTTTTGCATTATTTTAAACATCAAAACAATACATACCTATCATTTTTACATAAAATCTATGCCCGATAATACCCTTTTAACCATTACTGCTGCTTCAGCCCTTGTACATGTTTGTTCAGGTGCAAAAGAACCATCAGGATAACCTTTTATTATTTCTTTATCAACAGCACAAGCAACATCATCTTTCGCCCATTCACCAATCATTTCCGCATCCTTAAATTTTTCAACTGTGCCACTTTTAATATCTTGTTTTCCCTCTACTATATTCAATGCCCTTACCACCATCACAGCCACTTCCTGCCTTGTTATCGAATCATCAGGTCTAAATGTTCCGTCAGGATAACCCTGTATTATTTCAAAGGCTACAGCAGTATTCACGTTTTGAACAAACCATTCATTACCTTTTATATCACTGAAATCTTTGGTGGCACCTTCTTCAGGAAGGTCAAGCGCCCTTGTTACAATAGCTGCAAATTCAGCCCTTGTTACCTCATTTTCCGGAATATAGCTTTCTTCATCAACACCATTGACTATCATACGAGAAGCAAGTTGATGTATGTCCTTTTCCGCCCAATGATTTATAGTATCTAAAAATCCCTTTTTGTTTTCTACAACTGCATAGACACTATTCGTCATACTGTTAATTTCTGCAATAATCTTTCCGTCGTTTTTTGTAAATTTCGTCGGAACAGGTTTAATACTGTTGTCCTGCGCCAACACTATTCCTGTTGCTATGTTTGTATCTGCATTTTTGTTAATTGTAATTGTCCGTTTTATATGTTTTTTAAATCTATTAATGATCTTTTTCTTATCTCCGGAAACTGCTTTAACCTCAAATTCGGTCGGTTTTGAAATCAGTTTCATTTCTTCATCCGATATTCTGTTTTGGATTTTTTCTTGTTTTGATTTTTCCGTTTCCGCAATAGTAATATTAATATTGATTTTACCCTTGTCCATACCGGATTCATCAGCAATTTGACCTAAATCTAACTGGTCTACAGGTAATATATACGAAGCATCGTTTGATTCAACAATAAAATTTGATTTATTACCTGCCAGCCTTTTAATTATTTTATTCGGTACTTCCACATTTAAAATTTCAGGGGCCTCATAAGCCTTTAAAATAAGTTCTTTAACCTGTGTTTTTTCAAGTTTCTCGATTACTTTTTGTTCATCAATTTTGATGTTAAGAGATTTTCTGCCATCGGCTTCGGTAGTTACCTCCTGTGTTATATCTGAATCATCCAAATTATATTCTTCGTCGTCCGGTGTCGGGATCGGCTCTTCTATATCTTCATCGTCTTTATCGCCTATACTACCGCCACCACCGCCCGGGTCTTGAGGTTTATCTCCCTCATCTGGGTCCTGGGATTCATTTTCTCCTACACTTAAGGTTTTTGTTGCAACATTTGTACCGTAACCGGCCACAATTGTTAATTCACCATCATCAACTTCCGGAACCAAAAATTCTGTTTCATAATTTCCGAAATTATCGGATTTTACAGCATGAAAGTGAACTATTACACTTCCACTATCTATAACCTTAATAGAAACAAATGTATTTGGATCGGCTTCTCCGTTCAGGGTGATTTTATCACCCACAGCTGCTGTTTTTTCAGGGTCTACAATCAATGTAACATCAGTACCGTTTGTAGCTGATGCATATACCGGAATAAAGGTTAATATTAAAAATAATGCTATAATTATTTTACAAACTCTCTTTTGCATGAAATCACTCCTTGTTATTGTTTTGTTATGAATCGAATTTATATTTTGTTAAACAGCACCTGTGATTCAGACAGGATTTTTCATCTGAACCACAAGCCTGTTTTCAACGACCTTATTTTTCACTGGATCTTTATTTGTTTAATTATATTAATACATTATACTTATCTGTTTTTTATAGGAGTATTACTGGATTACGTTTTGTGTCGTTTGTCAGATCATCTACTATGTAGATCTTTACCACATCACCCGGCTTAACATTGAATCCTGATTGTGCCGTTTTCATTTCCTCCGTTTGTACATCAAAATCTGTTTTTATGCTGTTCAGGTTTGTTTGTTTGCCATCTCTCAAATGGGTAAACACAACTGTTTCTTCACCCGGGTGTTCGTTTATGGTTTTCACTGAAACCCCAAAGTGTTTGAACCCTTCTATGCCTTCGTTTACAGTAAGCACCATACCGCTTTCGGTTTTCTCTATTTCGTAAATGTCATCCTCTCCTACTATTAATTCATATTTTGGCTTTTCTTCCGGTTCCCCCGATTCTCCTTGGGTTATCTTAATATGAAAAACCTCCTTTAGATATCTTGGGGCCAATACTTCTCCTCTATCTTTTTGGCCAAAATATAGTCTTAATCCGGATTCATAATCCATGTTGTCGAAACTTGGCTGACTGCCGTCTTTTGGCCCATCCGACATATATGCCAATAATGGTTCTACCATAATAGGTTTGCCATCATCTGGATAATAGTAGCGCGGCTCTTCTAACTGTGCTTTTGTAAAGGTTTCAGACATCCCGCCTGAAACAAATGTCAATATGCTGTCATCTGTTAAACCTAAATTTTCAATTAGATATGATATTCTGATTCCCTCTACCGCATAAAATCTTTTTGTTCCGTAGTTATTCATTGCTGTGTACATTCTTCTTACTATAGGTGCTGCAGTTTCTTTTGGCGGCCATGATTCATCCACCTCTAATTCTGATAAATCTTTAAGCAAAAGTTCCTCTTTGATATCACCGTCAACTGATATTATGAGGTCGGGAATTTCTGTCATTACTTTCAGCACTCTGTCGGTTTTACTTTCATTGCCCGCCGCATCCACTGCTTCGACTTTAAATTTATATGATGTTGTAGATTCCAATCCCGTAACAACATAGGATGTAGTGTTTGAATCTACTTCTGCAATAAGGTCGTATTCTACTTCTTCACCGTATTCTCCGTCTTTTTGATATATCTTAAATCCGGTAACACCTACATTATCTGTAACATCATCTTTGTCCCATACAAGTGTAAGTTCGTTAAGTTTTATGCTCTCGGCTGTAGGTATGCTGCCTTTTTTCCATACAGGTGGTTCTGTGTCTTCTATTGGAGATTCCTCACCAAATTTTGTGATAAAAACGTATTTATTGTTGTAATTTTTAGAATCAGGTAATTCTTGGTATGCACCGTCTGTAACAGGAAAATCACTGGATGATGTAGCACCTGCTAAATATACTCCATCCTGTTTTGCTATAACAACCTTGCCCTTATCTCCACTTTCACTTCCGAGGAGTGTGGATAGTTCCAGTGTAGCCAAATCCTTATCCAATTTGCTCATTATTATAGAACCTGATGAATCGTCTACTGTAGGGTATTTGCCATATGTTGAACCGGTTATATATACAGAACCTGTATCAAGGGCTATGCTATATACACCTTCGCGATTTTCTCCCCCAATATATGTGCCTGCAAGTAAATTACCCAAACTATTGTCAAATTTTGAAATAAAAATATCATGATATGTAGTGTGTGTACCCTTGTTTAAATCTTTTTGATACGCATTGTTTCCTACAGGAAAATTTTCAGACATCGTTGTGCCTGTTACAAAAACACTGCCATCTGTATCCAGCTTAATGTCAACGCCTCTGTCAGAAGACTTGCCGCCTAGTAATGTAGACGATATCAATGTATCAAGATTGTTATTCAATTTAGCAATGAAAGCATCATCTCCGGGCCAATTTTCCTCTTTCTCATTATGCTTTTTACAAAAAGCATTATCTGTTGTAGGAAAACCAGTATCGGCTGTAGAGCCTGTAACATAAAGATTATCCTGGTTATCCAGCACTATTGCTTCTATGGAAGTACCATTATCCCTAAGGCTTCCATGGAGTATTCCTCCACCGCCCAGAAATGTGTATTCTTTTATTTCGGTTAAACTGTCATTAAATTTTGCAATAAATCCATTTTTGCCTTTTCCGTCATCCCCTGCAGCAAATCTATACAGAGGTTCATATGAAGGATCACTTTCAACCGAAAAACCATCCGGATTTCCTGTTCTCCCCACAATGAGTATATTTCCGTTACTATCTATTTCAATTCCATTAATACCGTCTGTTCCGTCAGTACCTTCTCCTAATAAAGTTGACGCATCTATATTATTCAGATCACCATTCAGTTTTGTTATAAAATAATTATTGAATCCCTTGTCTGTTAAAGGTTTTGTTTGATATGCTCCCTCTGTTGTTGGAAAGGCGGTTGGTGGTTCGATTTCAAAGGTAATGTATTCCTCCCAACAGTCCTCCCAATCGTCAGGATCATACTCAAAACCTTCCCAGGGTATAAAATCATCACCATAGGGTCTTATTCCTGTAGAAGTTGTCCTTCCTGCAACATATACACTTCCTTTATCATCAACAGTTAAAGCATAGGCATAGTCATTTTCATTACCGCCTATATATGTGGATGCTAAAAGCCGGGTCATGTCTTTATTTAATTTTGACACAAACACCTCGTATGTAGTCCTTGCAGAAGGTCCTGTCGGAGGCTCCGGGTCATAACCAAACCAGCTTCCCATAGGATCCCATTCAAAATAATTATCGCCGCGGGTGTATTCTCTATCAGACTTATTTGGAAAATCTGCAGATTTTGTATGGCCCGCTATATAAATATTGCCTTCACTGTCTATTGCCATTGAGGTCAGCTCATCTTCATTCGAACCGCCGAAAAATGTTGATGCAATAAACGGGTCAATAATAAGAGGCAGAGTTTTATCATATTCTCCTACCTTAAATCCGTATTCATTGCCGCTAACTGTATACCTTACCTGAACTTCCTGTTTTTTGCCGTCCTTCTCCTGAAAGGCTACAGGTTCAGACATTTTTATTGCACCGTCTTTCAAGTGTATCTCCAATTCACCCCGATTGGTTGTATCCAGACCTGCTGCACCAATTACTTCAATTTGAATATCCTCGGGAACTCCACCCGGATTTACTTTAAAAAGTTTTTCTATGTTGTTATTATATGCTTTTAAATTTACCTCTATATTGTCGTATGCCTGACCATATGTTACTTCATTATATGACGCAATATCTCTTAACCATTTAGATTGATCATTTCCCTTAAAATAGTTAATTTTCGATCCCGCCTTATTCAGGCCCTTTACCTTGGCAGCATTTTCACCATTGAATTTTTCTTCTATAAATGCTGTACATTCATCATTATGTATGGCATAACTTATTCCTTCATCAGTTACATATGCCTTGCCCATAATTGTATCTGCTATGTACTTCACTTTTTCATCGGTTACCTGTCCCTTGTTTTCTATAAAAGGAACCGACACTGTATCCAGTTTTTGTCTGATTTTTTCTTGCAGTTGTTGTTCATCTTCCAGGTTTATAACAGTTTGTTTTCTGCTTTGACCTGCTGCAAAATATACCGGATTTATAGTTGTGAGTATAAGCAGCACTGCAAGCAACATAATTATTAATTTTTTTGGCCTTGTCTTCATGGCCTTTGCACCTCCTTTTGAATTTTATTACTTTTAAATAATGAAGTATAACGGGGTTACATTCAACATCATAAACCAATTTGCCAGAAACATAACCCTCCATTATACTTCCTTAATATTTCCTTATCTGACACGCAAACTTATAATAATATTATTGGGTTGTGTTTTGTGTCATTTGTCAGTTCATCCACTATGTAAATTTTCACCAGGTCGCCGGATTTAACATTAAACCCTGATTTTGCCGTATTTATCCCCTGCATATCAAAATCTGCTTTTATGCTGTTTAGATTTATCTGTTTGCCATCTCTCAAGTGGGTAAACACAACTGTTTCTTCACCCGGGTGTTCGTTTATGGTTTTCACTGAAACCCCAAAGTGTTTGAACCCTTCTATGCCTTCGTTTACAGTAAGCACCATACCGCTTTCGGTTTTCTCTATTTCGTAAATGTCATCCTCTCCTACTATTAATTCATATTTTGGCTTTTCTTCCGGTTCCCCCGATTCTCCTTGGGTTATCTTAATATGAAAAACCTCCTTTAGATATCTTGGGGCCAATACTTCTCCTCTATCTTTTTGGCCAAAATATAGTCTTAATCCGGATTCATAATCCATGTTGTCGAAACTTGGCTGACTGCCGTCTTTTGGCCCATCCGACATATATGCCAATAATGGTTCTACCATAATAGGTTTGCCATCATCTGGATAATAGTAGCGCGGCTCTTCTAACTGTGCTTTTGTAAAGGTTTCAGACATCCCGCCTGAAACAAATGTCAATATGCTGTCATCTGTTAAACCTAAATTTTCAATTAGATATGATATTCTGATTCCCTCTACCGCATAAAATCTTTTTGTTCCGTAGTTATTCATTGCTGTGTACATTCTTCTTACTATAGGTGCTGCAGTTTCTTTTGGCGGCCATGATTCATCCACCTCTAATTCTGATAAATCTTTAAGCAAAAGTTCCTCTTTGATATCACCGTCAACTGATATTATGAGGTCGGGAATTTCTGTCATTACTTTCAGCACTCTGTCGGTTTTACTTTCATTGCCCGCCGCATCCACTGCTTCGACTTTAAATTTATATGATGTTGTAGATTCCAATCCCGTAACAACATAGGATGTAGTGTTTGAATCTACTTCTGCAATAAGGTCGTATTCTACTTCTTCACCGTATTCTCCGTCTTTTTGATATATCTTAAATCCGGTAACACCTACATTATCTGTAACATCATCTTTGTCCCATACAAGTGTAAGTTCGTTAAGTTTTATGCTCTCGGCTGTAGGTATGCTGCCTTTTTTCCATACAGGTGGTTCTGTGTCTTCTATTGGAGATTCTCCGGTTGTTTTTGCTGTGGTTTCTAACCCTTCAACACTTTCATTGCCTGCTGCATCTACAGCTTTTATTTCAAAACCATATTCCGTAGCCGGGATAAGGTTTTGAACTGTATAATTTGTTGCCGGATCAGTAAATATCGTACCTGTTGCCTCATGAATCAATTCTCCATCACAATATACTAAGTATTTAGCAACCTTATCATTATCTGTTGCCTTAGGCCATTCAAGCTTTAGCGATGTATCAGTTATATCTTTGACCTCAAGTGTACTGCCCTCAGGCCATACAGGAGACTCTGCATCTATCTTTACATTTTTTAATGGGTTTGCAGGAAACATTGTAAATGTGGGCAATTTTAGAACCGCCTTGTTGCCTGCTAAATCCCTTATACTTCCATCCTCGCCTAACTTAAGCGAATCAGTAGAAGGATAATCAAGGCCATCAGGCTGGTTGTCGCCCTCTTCTACCGTATAAACAAATTCTAATGTATCCGAATCGCTTCCACCTGCGTAAACAGCCCTTCTATCAGGTATGTTAAGTTCTAAATAAGGTTGTCCTTCCACTAATACGGCTTCAGTAAATTTTATTTTTATACTGATTTCCGTTCCCGGGCCATAGGTTCCCGATCCCGGGGTAACAGAAATAACATCGTGCAATGATTTATGAAGTGTCGGTTTGTCCGTATCTACATATATTTCTTTTGTTTCTGCCAATGAGTTTTTCGACTCAAGTTTAGGCAAATTAAGTGATGCCGGTTCATTGTCCTTGCCTTTTATATTTCCTTCATTTAGAACAAGGGAATCTACCGATGTATAGTTCAGTCTGCCGTTACTATTATCATGTTCTCCTACTGTATATTCAAATGTAAGTACTGATGTACCCGAACCTTCTTTATATTCAGCATAACCCATCGGTTCAATGTTGAGCTTGAGTTTTGGTGTTCCCTCTACTGTTACATCTCCACTGAATGTTACATCTATAGGTATAACTGTTCCGTTACCATAATGCCCGTTTTCCATTGTTGAGGAGACATTTGTCACATATGCCGCTTTGCTGTCGATAATTATATTTTTAGACCCGGCCAGGGAATTTTCACTATCTACTTTCGGAAGCGTCAACACAGCATCATTACCCGCACCATCTTTTATGCTTCCTCCATTTAATGTAAGTGCATTTTCAGATGCATAGTTTAATTTGGTCGCCGAATCGCCTTCTTCTACAGTGTACATAAACATTAAGGTACTTGGTCCCGAGCCGCCTATATATTCAGCATATCTTTCGGGCTCCGTATTGAGCTTTAATTGCGGAGATTCTTCTACAGTTACAGGTTCACTGAATTGTACCTTTATAGGTATTTCGGCCCCCGGACCGTAAATCCCGTCCTGTTTTTCTGAAGTAACCTTGTTTATTTCAGGAGCGGTGGTATCTATTCTTATCTCCCTATATTGCAAACTGTCAGATGGATCATATGGGTCGGGCAATGTTATGTCTGCCTTTCCGCCGCCCTTATCCATTGCCTTATTATCTCTGAGATCCAATGCATCAATAGAAGTATAGTTTAAAACCTCAGCATTATCCCCTTCTTCAACAGTGTATTTAAAGGTTAATTTATTTGTTCCGGTACCGCTATCATAAGTAGCATATCTGTCCTCGCCTACATTGAGTTTCAGTGTAGGAAGTTCATTATCATCCTCTATATCTAAATATACTGCCGCATCAAATTGTACCGTTATATCAATCGTTTGATCCAAGCCGACAGATTCTCTCCACTTGTTGGATGTCACCTTAACAGCCCTTGTATGCATTAAATCCTTGCTGAGTTCGCTAACAAAGACATACTTAGCTCTTGATATACACCGTCTGTAACGGGGAAATTACTTGATGATGTAGAACCCGCCACATATACCCTGTCTTTTACTGCGATAGCTCTGCCTTCATCTTTGCTTACACCTAAAGCTGTAGATGCTTCCAGCGTGGTCAGACCCTTATTTAATTTGCTTATTACTATATAACCTGACGAGTCATCTGTTGTAGGGTATCCACCTGTCGTTGAACCGGTTATATACACGGAACCCTCATCAAGTGCCATACCGTATACATCTTCGCGGTTTGTTCCTCCAATATAAGTACCCGCAAGCAGTTTACTAAGGTCATTGTTGAGTCTTGAAATAAATATATCGTAATATTTTGTATTTGGGGCTTCTTTTAAATTTTTCTGATACGCTTCATTTCCTACCGGAAAGTCCACGGATGTTGTCATTCCCGTTACAAAAACGCTGCCATCTGTATCAACCTCAATATCAACACCTACATCCCCGGATTTTCCGCCCAAAAATGCGGATGATATTAAGGAGTCAAGGTTGTTGTTTAGTTTAGTAACAAAAGCATCATCTCCGGGCCAGTTTTGATCCTTTTCATTGTATTCACTGCAAAAGGCATTATCCGTTGTGGGAAAATTTTCGTCACATGTAGAACCGGTAACATAAACGTTATTTTGGTTATCTATTGTTACCGCCCTTACCGAAGTGCCGTTATCCCTATAAGCTCCATGAAGTATGCCCCCGCCGCCCAAATACGTAGAGGATTTCAAGGTACCAAGCTCATTATCAAATTTAGCGACGAACCCATTTTTTTCTCCTGAAAATCCATATAAAACATCTGAAAACAACTCACTGTTATCGGTCCTGCCCGCCACAAAAACATTGTCCTGACTGTCAAGTGCAATACAATTTATACTCTCCGTAGAACCCTTGCCTGTATCCAAAAACATTGAAGCTATAATATTATCCAGATCACCGTTTAGTTTTGTAATAAATGATCCGGGTCCTGTTGTTGCAGTCTCCGACTGATATGAATCCTCGGTTATCGGAAATGATATGTTCATTCCTGACGATTTTGTATAACCCGTTATAAAAATATTTCCTGATGCGTCAACCGCCAGTGAGTTTACATTATCATCCTTGCTTCCACCGATATATGTTGAAGCTAAAAGAGTCTTTAGATCTTTGTCCAATTTAGAAACAAATACATCCTCCCCACCACTATAACTACCTGTTTTTGTGGGAAAATCCTCGGATTTTGTATGACCAGCAATATAAATATTGCCATCCTTATCTATAGCCATTGATGTTAACTCATCATTACCTGAACCGCCGAAAAATGTTGATGCAATAAACGGATCAATTACAAGCGGTAAAGTTTTATCATATTCTCCAACTTCAAAACCATATGTGTTGTCGTTAATTGTGTATTCTACCGGGACTTGTTGTTTCTTTCCGTTTTTTTGCTGATAAGCCACAGGCTTGGACATTTTGACTGAACCATCTTGTAGCTGTATCTCTAATTCATCTTCCTCGGTAACCTTTAATCCCGTTGTACCAATTATTTCAACCTGAATATCCTTAGGATTCCCGCCGGGCTTCACTTCAAAGATTTTTTCTATATTGTTGTTAAATGCTTTTAAGTTTACCTCTATACTGTCATATACCCGGCCATATGTTATCTCATCGTATGATGTAACATCCTTCAGCCATTTGGCTTTGTCGCTTCCCTTGAAATAATTAATTTTTGTCTTTGCCTTGTTTATCCCTTTTATTTTTGTAAAGTCCCCGCCATGGAATTTCTCTTTAATCAATGCCGGGCACCCATCATTATGTATGGCATATTCAATACCTTCATCTGTCACATATGCCTTGCCCATAATTGTATCTGCTATGTATTTTACTTTTTCATCCGTTACCTGCCCCTTGTTTTCTACAAACGGGACTGATATTGTGTCCAGTTTTTGTTTGATTTTCTCCTGCAGTTGTTGCTCATTTTCCAAATTTACAACGGTTTGTTCCTTACCCCGGTCTATTGCAAAACATGCCGGATTTATAGTTGTAAATATAAGCAATATTGAGAGCAACATAACTATTGGTTTTTTAAATCTTATGTTCATGATCTTTATTCCCCCTTTTTGTGTTTTAGCTTATTTTAATGAAATATGGTTGGATTGTGTTCAATGTCATTAGTCAATTCATCAAGAACATAAACCTTTATTATATCTCCTTGGTTGACCTGAAAGCCCGATTTTACCGTCTCAAGAATATCAAAATCAGCCTTTACAGCATTCAATTCCAGTTGCCTTCGATCTCTTAAATGAACAAATACTACGGTTTCAAGACCCACATGTTCCACAATTGGTTTTATGTCAACTGAAAAATGCTTGAAACCTGCTTCTTTCTTTATTTTAAGCGTACATATTCCATTTTGGTCTGTTTCTATATCATAATGTTCACTAACAGACGGCACCACTTCGTAAATCGGTTTCCCGGGCTCTATAGGTTCCTCAGGATCCTCCGATTCACTTTTAACAGTAAATTCCACATAAGGAGTTTGAACTGTATCCACAAGCGGTAATTTAACAAATGCCCTGTATGTACCTGATTGCATATCCCCAGGCAATTTTATGTTGATTTTGTTAAAGAAATCCTCGTTTTCTTGTCGTATATATTCTGTTTCTTCACCCTCCGGCGATATGTGTGTAATAATCAGGCTCGGATATACTTTTTCCGCGTCATAATTTTCTATTTTGTTCATTTGTGCCAATCTGTTACCAAATTCATCATGGAAGGAAACACTGCCCGTTAAATTTTTTCCTGAAATAATTTCAGTTCGATCAAGCTCAATTTCGGTTTCTAACGTGTCACTAAACTTCCATGTGTACCCTTCACCTGCTTTTAGTTCTTTTTCCCCCATTTCAAATATTTGCTCCAGTCTTATATTTGTATCCGGAACATTATTTTCAAGTTTATAGGTTGGTGAATATTTGCCCTCACCTAGAATAAAATACTTCCTGCCTGCTGTTGGTATTTCATAATCATATGTCCAGGAGTTTACTAAATCGTCAGGTCTTAATGTGATCTTAGGATTTATGTTTTCTCCTTTGAGTTCGCAGGATGCCGTTTTTTTACCGTCCAGATTAAGTTTTAAAGACCCTCCACCCTCAGGAATTTGTATGTCCCTTTCATATATAAGATATCGTCGTTGTCCTGAATTAAAAGTGGTATAGCAATATTGATAAGTACCGGGGTCAAGATGGATCCTGTGGGGTTCACCCCAGCTTCCGGACTCCGGTGTTAAGGTAACCTCAGACACGAATTCCGGTTCCGACAACTTATCTCCTCCATCACTATATACAGGTATTTTAAGTTTGTTTGAATTAGCATTACCGGTCAAGTCATTGCCAAAATCATCCGATATTGAAACCTCAATCGGTTTCACATTCGAAAGATTAAGTTCATCTAATTCATATATAGTTGAAAAAGGTTTAACTGAAAAACCGGTCAGCGAATGCGTTCTCGATTCAACTACCGCCAAATTAATATCTTGGGAACTGAACTCAAAATTCGTAGGAATTTTGACAAGACCTGTATCATTTGTAACCAGTCTTTTGTTTTTATGTATGTGCTGCCATCCGCCGTTTTCTTCCCATTTATACAGACTTACCTCACCCGTTCTTACAGGTACACCGCCCGGTCCTTTAACAACAATATCCACGGTTTCTTTGCCTTCCGGTACTATTATTTCAAAATCTATCGTTTCCTGAACAAATTGTTTGCCTTTTCCTGAAAGGGAACCTGCGTAAAATTTCAGTCTCGCTTGATAATTTCCAGGTCCCGGAGGAAGCGGAGACGAATAACTGCTACTTGTATCCCATATGCTCCCGCTCAGGTCAAATGCCGAAGATCTATTATA
>CAYOQX010000021.1:0-14432 GCA_964406195.1 uncultured Alkaliphilus sp.
GATATTCTGGTAGCAGCTATAGGAAGAGCTAAATTTGCTACCAAGGACTTCGTAAAAGAAGGCGGAACGGTTATTGACGTAGGTATCAACGTAGATGATGAAGGTAATCTGGTTGGGGATGTCGACTTTGAAGGAGCTGCAGAAGCAGCTGAAGCGATAACACCTGTGCCGCGCGGAGTAGGTTCTGTAACTACTTCTATACTGGCAAGACATGTTGTAAGAGCTTGCAAGGCACAAAACGACCTATAAACTATTATTAGTAAACAAGATTGATAAAAAGATAATCCCTGGAAAATTTTCTGGGGATTATTTTTTTGGACAGGGCCTTGCAAAAACATACCTAAAAGACCGGAGATGATTCGGTAATTTTTTCTAAAAGAAGGGCATATCCATAAAATGGTTGGGGTCATTTTCAAAAAAATGTGTAAACATATGTATCTATGGGTAATAGATGTAGGAATATTATTTTTAAGGTGAGGGATAAAACACATGAAATATGAAAGGAATTTGACATCTATTATTTCACTGATAAAAAATGGAGAAAAGAATATAAAAGACTTTAAGATCGGCGTAAAGTTTGAACATATTGTTGTAAACAAAAACACAATGGAATCTGTGGCATATTACGGAAAAGAGTGTATTGAGCATATTTTGCAGGGGCTGCTTTCAAAAGGGTATGAGGGTAATTATGAAGAAAATCATCTGATTGGACTGTTGACGGAGGGAAAAAAAATTATACTTAATCCCGGGGGCCAGATAGAGGTTAAAATAAAACCCTGCAAAACCGTAAAAGAAATTGAATCTATTTATTTTAATTTTTTGGATGATATAGTACCCATATTGGAAAAATACAATTTATTGTTAATGAGTATAGGATACCACCCCAAAACCTCTGTAAAGGATATACCTTTTGTTCCGGGAAAAAAATATGAATATATGCTTGACAGTCTTAAAGGAGAGGGAAGAAATATATATAATATGGTAAAAGGCACGGCAGCCCTGCGTGTATCTATAGACTATAAAGACGAGCATGATTTTATCGAGAAGTTTCGTGTGGCCAATTTTATCAGTCCCCTGCTTTGTTTAATATCCGATAATTCACCTATGTTTGAAGGCAAGGTTTATGATAAGTTTTGTCTCAGGGGATTGATATGGGCAAATGTGAATGAAGAAAGAAACGGTGTTGTGCCGGATTCCTTCGGAAGGGATTTCGGATACAAGGATTATGCTGAATATATATTGAGTACCCCTCCTATTTTAATTATGAAAAATGGGAATCTCATCATTACGGGTAATAAAACAGTAGAAGAACTTATGGATAAATATGTTTTCACAGAAAAGGAAATGGGATATATTATGACAATGGCGCTCCCCAGCGTCAGGGTAAAAAACCATATAGAAATATGTGTAGGGGATGCACTTCCGCACCCTTATAACTTGGCATATATTGCCCTCATCAAGGGGATATTTTACAATGATATTGCATTGGAGTACCTATATAATTTTTCCCAAAGAAGGGAACAGAAACAGGTCGGTAAGGTCAGAAAATATATGTACCAAAAAGGTTTCGATGCATACTTCGGTTCTAAAACCGCATATGAATATATTTTAATACTTTTTGATCTGGCTAAAAAATTCCTGGAAGAGGAAGAAAGGGAGATGTTAATACCGCTGGAGAAGCTGGTGGTCAACAAGGACACTCCATCCACAATATTAAAGAAAAAGTTTAATGAAGAAGGTATCGACGGGCTAAAATGGTGCAGTCTTAATCGGTGGATAATATAAAAGAAATTTGCGAAGTTGCCCGGTAGACGGGAAAAGATACTGAAAACGGATAGTTGTAAACAACTATCCGTTTAATTATTGCTATGCAAAATGTTTGTTCAGGATTTCTGTTATTTTAGCTGCAGTATCGGCAGCTACACCGGCGCAACGATTTTTTCTGTCCGGATGATCCATGCCCACTCCCTGAACCTGCATAAATTTACCTACCGAATCTATACATAACACTGATTCCGCAACTGTTGTGGGTAAATCTATGTCACCCGGCTGGTACCCCGGAAACTCGAATTCTTTATACCAATTCAATAATTCCCCTACCATTTCTTTCTGTGTATCTCCATCAACTACCATACCGATGCATGCGGCAGCAACTCCCAGTGAACCGCACAATGTTCCCTGGCCGTAACCTGAAGCTGCGTTAATAAATGCTTTCGGCGGAATTTGATCAAAAGGATAGCCTACTTCGTCTGCCAGTTCTCCGAGGAAACCCTCGGCTACACCAACACCTCAGCCACCTTGTTCATGATATGCATTAAAGGCTCTTTCTCTGACTTTGTCCGGATCCAGTTCTACGTACTCAAACGGCCATTCCGGTGTTTCCGCTGAAGCTTGTGCGGTTTCCCCATCTGTGCATGCGGTAAGAAGGCTGCCCATGGTACCGGCCATAGCAATTCCCGCTACAGAAGCCCCTACGCCCTTAAGAAAACTTTTCCTTGTTATTTCTTTATCTCTTTTTTGCATTGTCATAACTTATACCTCCTCACAATTTAGATACATAAGTAATTTAAAGCGTCTTCTTATAATATATTTGTATAGAAAACAATATATCTTTACATCTCTATATAGTTTAATATCCCTATATGTCCCCGTATAAACAGTATAATACAGATTTATCGATTGTAGCAATAAGACTTAATTATATACCATAATTTAATCTTATCATCGTTAAAATAAAAACAATACCAAATATCGGCTGTAAACTTTGTTAATCTTATCACTATATTTGTTAAGATTACTGTTATAATGGAATATATAGAACGTAGGTATAATGGAGTGTGAGTGTAAATAGGGAGTGCAGGTATTAAATAAACGGTATAGTATTTACAATATATAATAAAGGAGAATATTTTAAATATGAATCTGCAATATTTGAATTCTTTTTATGTAACCGTGCAACTGAACAGCATTTCAAAAGCCGCTGAACGGTTGCACCTGACACAGCCCGGTCTGAGTATGCAAATACAATCCCTGGAAAGGGAATTAGGGTCTACTTTTCTAATCAGGAGTAACAGGGGGGTGGAGTTAACGGAGGCGGGAAAAATTTTGTTTGAATATGCAAATACTATTCTTTCTATGCAGAATAACATAGAACGGGACCTGAAAAACTTAGAATCCGATACAAAGGAACTTTTAATAGGTTCCTGCAAAGCGGTAGGGGAGTATGCTCTGCCCTGCAGTATTTATATATATAAGCAGGATTTTAAGGATGTTAATATCAATTTTGAAATAAACAACACCGAAGATATTATTAAAAACCTGCTGAACCGCACCATTAACATAGGTATTATTCACGGTGATACGGAAATTAAAGATATAAAGACCGACAAGATAACAACGGATCGTTTGTTGCTCGTGACCTCACTGCCTCTGTTGAAAGATGTTATTTCTTTAGATGAATTTAGAAGACTTCCCCTGATTTTCAGGGAGGAGGGTTCAGGAACCCGTCAAACCATTGAAGAAGCGTTGCACCCCTTTGATATTGCAATCAAAGATTTGAATATAATATATGAACTAAATTCAATAGAAGCAATAAAAACCTCAGTACTGTCCGGAAAAGGAATTTCATTTATTCCGGAACTATCCATAAAACGGGAATTGAGGGACGGGGATTTGAGAGAGATTAAAATAGAAAATCTGGATATATACAGTGAATATTTCATTGCATACAGAGAGGATTACGACTTTGTCGATTACGAAGAGGAATTTATTAAATTCATAAAATCATCCGATAGAGGATTCTGTTAAAAACACTAAAGCAGCTTTCAACTGACAAAAAGCTGCTTTGACATCTCATATATAACCTGAAATCCTTTAGATTTTGTTATTATAATATATATTTAAAGAGTATTTTACTTCCAATCCATGCACCTACAAACATAAAGGTGCCAAAAACCCATCCGTGCAAAGAAAGGGAAGGTATCGCACTAAAATATGCACCTATGTTGCATCCGAAACTTAATCTGGTTCCATAACCCATTATAATACCGCCCAACAGGGCAAATATGAACTGTTTTTTATTCTTTATCTTTTTAAATTTAAATTCGGATGCAAACAGCACGGAAATCAGGGAACCTAAAATCATAGCAATAATCATAATTACCAGGCCATTATTAAAATATGTTTCTCCCATACTCAGTTCCGTTCCATAAGTTTTGAAATAATACCAATTATCGGTGTTAACTCCCAATTTGTTTAGAAAACCTGCACCCAGATACAAAAATGATGTTGTAATTTTCCATGCCGATCCTGTGGCGAATAACAGGAATATACTTAAAAGTCCCAGGATGATTCCTCCCATCCAATAGGGCCACGGTTTCTTAAACAATTTATGTTTTAAATTCAAGTCGACCCCTCCATTATTTACCTTTTTCAATGTAAATTTCCCATTGACCTTCTCCCAGTTCTATATAGTCTATATAGTGTCCCTGTTTCTCGGCCCATTCCACCACATTTATAATAGAACAATTGTGGTCCGTCCGCATAATTAATATTTCGCCTATTTCCATGGTGTTTAATTTTTTGAGTGCTTTCAGCAAGGGAATAGGACAGGGTTCAAACATACAATCCAATTCATATTTTGCCATATAAAACCCTCCTATGATTTTTATAAACTCATAATATTATTTTTTTCATCATACCAACTTGCAAGCAGATATAATATAATTAAAACCGCCAATTGAATTATAACTGTAGGCAAAAAACCTATATATTGGGGTATATACACGGGTTTTGAGGAAGAAATAATCAGTTTATCCCAAAATTCAAAATGATTTATCCCCAGAGTAGTTCCGATGATAAATCCAATCAGAACAACTACCTGCATCATATGGCCTTCTCCGATTCTAATCAATGTTCCCGAAGCACATCCTCCCGCTATAACCATACCCGCACCGAATAAGACAGCCCCTATTATTGTATTAAGGCCTACGGGGGAAATTCGTCCCGGGATGTCGTCTATAATATAATTCGGTACATTACCGATGGTTTTATATTGAAAAATACTGAACCCTATTGTAGATATTATTAGTCCTATAATTACTGCTCTGAAAAGAGATGTATTTCCAACCATTATCGGATCCCTAAAACTTGCTGCAAAACAAAATCTTGAGCGCTGCATAGTAATACCGATTAAAATGCCTATCGACCAGATTATACCGTATGTCCCATTTGTATTAAATAAATAACAGCAGATTGCGATAGAAATAAGAACAAAAAGCAGGAAATACGGCAGTTGGCTTTTTTTAGGTTCTATCTTTACCTGTCTTTGGCGTTTCAGTTCTTCAATTCTGTCTGACTTCACCGAGTATCACACCTTTCTTCACATCCGACTCACTCGTTTTTAACATCACGAATGAGTATTCCTAAAAAGAACCTGTCGGGTTGTTCAGTAAACAAACCTTATGACCATATTATATATTAAATCTGAATGTTATTCCATAAGGCGGGGAATATCCCTGTCTTCTGTCGAATAAAAAAACCCGCACATTAATATAATATATAAGACGGCAAAATCAAATTTCACTTATGGAGTATAATAATAATTTATACAGCCAAAAAAATGTTTGAAAAGTTAAAGTTTGTGATATCATTATAATGATGAATGATAAAAATATAACGGAGGTGGATAATAATGGACAGAAGACAAAAAATTGCATTTATTTTATTGCCTATATTGGCGATTGCTATTTTAGCCGGTGGAATGTTTATATCAAATAAAATTAAAGAGAAAGCGGAGACATACGCGGATGGCATCTATATAGGCGAAGATGAGGGTTTTGGAGGTACCATCAGAGTCGAAGTGGAGGTATCCGACGGCAAGATTGTTTCTGTATATATATTGGAACACAGCGAATCCGAGGGGATTGCCGATCCTGCAATAGAGGGTATACCGAAGGCAATAGTGGATGCACAGAGTACAGAGGTTGACATTGTATCCGAAGCAACCGTGTCGAGCAATGCTATTATGGGAGCTGTTAGAAATGCTTTGGCGGGTGAACCCGGTGAATCCGAGAAGGATAAAAAACCTGCTCCGGAGCCGGATGAAGAAGAACCTGAAATAACAGAGGACATATCCGACTTGGACTTAGAAGACGGTACTTATGAGGGAACCGGAAAAGGTTTCGGCGAGGACATCAAGGTAGAGGTTGAGGTTAAAGACGGTAAGGTTGCAAGTATAGAAATATTAGAGCATAATGAAACGCCCGATATTTCCGATCCTGCATTGGAAGAAACGCCTGAAGCTATAATAGAAGCACAAAGCATTGAAGTTGACGGTGTTTCCGGTGCGACTGTTACAAGCGACGGAATTAAAAAAGCGGTTATGGATGCTTTATCCAAGGCAAAAGCTAAACCGAGTTATGAAGACGGTGTTCACGAAGGGACCGGAAAAGGTTTCGGTGAGGACATTAAGGTGGAGGTAGAAGTTAAAGACGGTGAAATTGTCAGTGTGGAAATTTTAGAGCATAATGAAACACCTGATATTTCCGATCCTGCACTGGAAGAAACGCCGAAAGCTATAGTGGAAGCTCAGAGTACGGAAGTTGATACCGTATCCGGAGCCACCGTTACAAGCGAGGGAATTATAAAAGCGGTTGAGGACGCGCTAAAATAAAAAGATTACAAACATAAACAAAACAACCCTGAATTTGAATTCAGGGTTGTTTTTTTGTGTGTTTCAGATTATTGTAACTTACTTCCGGTTCAGCTTATTGTTTGCACATCAAGTTATGCAAACTTACTTCCGGTTTGGCTTTTTGCCTGTATATTGTGTTATTCTGAACTCACCTTCGGTTTCACAATAAGTTTATTATCATCTGAAAGGTCTACCATGACCTCCGAACCGGGTTTGACGGTTCCTTTCAGCAATTCCTCGGATATTTGATCTTCTACCATTTTTTGAATTGCCCTCTGCAGCGGTCTTGCTCCGAATTCGGAATCAAATCCTTCATCCGCGATAAACACCTTTGCAGGTTCGCTTATCTCAAGGGTAATATCCAAGTCTTCCAGGCGTGTTCTCAGGTCTGATAACATAATGTCTACAATCTTACCGATATGCTCCTTGCTCAAACTGTGGAATACTATGATATCATCTATTCTGTTTAAGAATTCGGGCCTGAAAGTTTTCCTAAGTTCGTCCATAACATTTTCTTTCATTTTTTCATATTCACTTCGGGCCAGGTCATCTCCGTCAACAGCAAATCCCAGAGTTTTTTGCCTTCTTATTGTCTGCATACCTACATTGGATGTCATTATAATTATAGCATTTTTGAAATCCACCGTCCTGCCCTGCGCATCGGTCAGCCTTCCGTCATCCAGCATCTGCAGCAATACATTGAATATGTCCGGATGGGCTTTTTCTATCTCGTCAAAAAGTATTACGGAGTACGGTTTTCTGCGAACCTGTTCTGTAAGCTGTCCGCCCTCGTCAAATCCTACATATCCCGGAGGGGAACCTATGAGTCTTGAAACAGTATGTTTTTCCATGTATTCGGACATATCAATGCGTACCATGGCATCTTCATCTCCAAACATGGCTTCCGCCAATGCTTTGGACAGTTCCGTTTTTCCCACTCCCGTAGGTCCTAAAAATATAAATGAACCGATGGGTCGTTCCGGGTCTTTTAGGCCGACTCTGGCCCTTCTGATTGCCCTGGATACGGACTTTACAGCTTCTTGTTGTCCGATTATCCTATCGTGCAGTATTTTTTCCATATTGAGCAGTCTTTCGGATTCTTCTTCCTGGAGCCTGGTTACAGGTACGCCGGTCCAGTCCGATACAACCTTGGCTATTTCTTCATCCGTGACTACGGCCCCTCTATCCTTATTTCTCCAACTTTCTTTTCTTTCCTCAAGCTGTTGTTGAGTTTGTTTTTCTTCATTTCTTATTTCCGCAGCCCTCTCGAAATCCTGTATGCTGACGGCTTCTTCTTTTTCCTTATAGAGTTTTTCCAATTTTTCTTCAAGGTCTTTTAAATCGGGCGGTGTGGTAACCGTGAATATTCTGACCTTTGATGCAGCCTCGTCCATCAGGTCTATGGCCTTATCGGGCAAAAATCTGTCCGTAATATATCTTGCGGAAAGTTCAACCGCCGCTTCCAGGGCCTCATCGGTGATCTTAACCTCATGATGAGCCTCGTATCTGTCTCGCAGACCCTTCAGTATCTCAACAGTGTCTTCGATTGTAGGTTCTTCTACGGTAATAGGCTGGAATCTTCTTTCCAGTGCGGCATCTTTTTCAATATGTTTTCTGTACTCATCAAATGTTGTGGCGCCGATTACCTGTATTTCACCTCTGGCCAGTGCGGGCTTTAACATATTTGCCGCATCTATTGCACCCTCCGCCGCACCTGCACCTATTATTGTATGAATTTCATCTATAAATAATATTACATCGGTTGCGGTACGCAGTTCTTCCATTACCTTTTTAAAACGATCTTCAAACTCACCGCGGTACCGGGTTCCCGCCACCATGGATGCCATATCAAGTGCGACTATTCTTTTGTTTTTCAACAATTCCGGAATATTGCCCTCTTCTATTTTTTGTGCCAATCCTTCCGCCACGGCAGTCTTTCCCACACCTGCTTCACCGATAAGGCAGGGGTTGTTTTTAGTCCTGCGGCTCAATACCTGTATAATTCTGTTTATTTCCTCGGTTCTGCCGATTACAGGGTCAATCTTACCTTCTTTGGCAAATTCATTAAGGTTCCGTCCAAATTGGTTTAAAACCGGTGTGTCTTTACTTCCGCTTGCAGGTGCACCTCTTTGGCCTTCGCCGGTTCCCCCGCTGCCCAGAAGTCCCAGTACTTCCGTCCTTACATTTTCCAGGTTAACACCCAATTCCGTTAATATTTTGGTTGCAATCCCGTCACCTGCTTTGATAATTCCCAGCAACAAATGTTCCGTTCCAACATAGTTATGGTTCAGGTTCCTTGCTTCCCCTATACTGAGTTCAAAGACTTTTTTAGTACGCGGTGTAAAACCTAAAAGATCCGTAGGTTTATTTCCTACACCTACAGATTGTACAATTATTTGTTGTACCCTTTCCATATCTATACCCAAGTTCTTTAGTGCCTTGGCGGCTATACCTTCTTCTTCTTTGATAATCCCCAGCAACAAATGTTCCGTTCCAACATAGTTATGGCCCAATTGCTGTGCCGCTTGCTGGGCAAACGCTATAACCTTCTGGGCCCTTTCCGTAAATCTTCCAAACATAGCCATATACATCCCTCCTAATTTGCTATGATATATTTTCCCTTGTCAGTTGTGCTCTTTTAATATCCCTTTCAATGTCGGTCAATTGGGATTTGAAATGTTTTTGTAAGTATCCCGGCTGTATTTTTGTAATAAGTTCGTTCAGTTGCTCTGTAGAAACCTTATCTATTAATTTTAAATTGATACCTAATTTTACATCTGAAATCAACTGCATGGCCTCTTTGGAAGAAAGCAATCTGGCATTTTTGAGTGTACCGTAGGAACGGAAGATTTTATCTTCCAGTTTTATGGTATCCCCACCCTCCAGCAGTCTTTCCCAGGCCTTTCTTTCGTTTTGAATTATTTGCAGTGTGACATCTTGAAGATTTGTTATTATTTCTTCTTCCGACATACCCAAGGTCACTTGGTTGGAAACCTGGTAAATATCTCCTAAATATTCTGTACCCTCACCATAAAATCCGCGTACGGTGAGTCCTATTTTGTTGGCCGTATTAATTATGCCGTTGATATATTTTGTTAAACTGAGGGCGGGCAGATGCAGCATTACGGATGTTCTGACCCCGGTTCCCACATTTGTGGGACAGCAGGTCAGGTATCCCAGCTGTTCATCAAAAGCGTATACAATACCCTCCTCCAGCAGATCGTCTATCTTGTTTGCCATGTCGAAACATTTTTCCAGCTGCAGGCCGGGATAAAGACATTGTATACGGATATGGTCCTCCTCATTTATCATTATACTGATAGTTTCTTCTTTATTTATCAAAACAGCACCGCCTGAAATATTCTTGGCCAGGCCCGGGCTGATTAAATGTTTTTCGATATAGTTTGATCTCTCAATCGGGTCAAGTTCATTCATTTTTATTAATCTGAACCCGTCTTCAGGTGACAGGCTTCCTCTGGCCACGGTACTGTATACTTTGTTTATGACATCCTCGGCCTCCCCCTGATTTAAATAATGGGGGAATGATACAGAATCTATATTGCGGGCCATACGGACACGGCTGCTGATAACTATATCCGATTCCGGTCCTTCTTCTTTTGGGTACTGAGGCATAATCTCACCCCCTATTTATTATTGGCTTCTTCTTCAAGTGCTTTTATTTCATCTCTGACTTCTGCCGCTTTTTCAAATTCTTCTCTTTCGACCAGCTGCTGCAATTGGTTTTTTAGGTCCCTTATTTTTCTGCGCAACCTGATTGAATGTCCGGATTTTCTCGGGATTTTCCCTGCATGGACACTGTTACCCTGAATTCTTTTAATCAGGGGAGTGAGCATGTCATTGAATGTGGAATAACATACATTACAGCCCAACCGCCCGCTCCTTTTAAAATCATTATATGTGGAACCGCATTGCGGGCATCTTCTTTCCTGACCTCCGGCGGCTGTTATGCCGGGCGTTATCTTTTCACCCAATAACCCTGACAGGAAATTGTGTATTGAAAAATTATCTTCAAAACTGAACATCTCACTCTGTTTTGCACATTCTTCGCATAAATGTATTTCCTCTTTTACTCCATTTGTGATTTTAGTTTTATGCACCGTTGCTTCTCTGATATTGCAATTTTCACAAAGCATTTTTATGCCCCCTACCTATTGTATATGATAACATAGAGATCAGTTCTGAAACTATAAGCGAATTTTTATCGCCACCTATATTATACCATTTTACTAATTGTGTCCATCATTATAATAATTCCACAAATCATATCAGTTTAAACAAATTAAATATATTAATTTCATATTATAGTATTAAAAGGTGTACTTTATAATATGAGATATTATATTTACAATACATACGTATTGTATTCATATCATGGATCGGAATATCCATACACTGTTATTATTTTTAGACAATAATAGGAATATCCGATATATGATGTGATAAAATAGTATTAAATAATTAGGAGGTATCCAAATGAAGATAGAAGTAATCAAAAATAACATTAGGGACATTATGACAAATGCAGTAATTGTCGGGGTTTATGAAGGCGTAAAGAGCTTGGATGAAGACTTGGCCCATATAGACCATGAACTGGGCGGTATTATTTCCGAAATGATAGGGGGAGATGCCTTCAAGGGTAAAGAAGGTGAAACCCTGTTAATACACACACTGGGGAAAATTCCCGCTAAAAAGGTATTATTGTCGGGACTGGGAAAAGAGGAGGATTTTGAAGAAGACACCATACGGAGAGTAATCGGAACAGCTGTAAAACAGTTGGAAAAATCAAAAACCGATACTGCGGCAATTATGCCTGTAGGGTTGGATAAGAATATTTCTTCCGAAGCGGTTGGAAGGTGTATTGTAGAGGGTGCAATACTGGCGTCATATAAGTTTAATAAATATAAAACGGATAAAGAAAATTCGGCGGGGAATCTGAAGGAAATATACATAGTAAGTACCGATGATTCAGCTACGAAGAATATAAACAATGGAATAAAAGTAGGTAAGGCCCTTGCGGACGGAACCGTTATGGCAAGAGATTTGATCAATGAACCGAGTAATGTACTGACACCCGAGGCAATGGCGGATAAGGCCGTGGAAATCGCAAATAAACATGGGCTGGAAGTTGAAATTCTGGAAAGAGAAGATATGCAAAAACTGGGTATGGGCAGTTTCCTGAGTGTAACACAAGGCAGCGACAAAGCACCGAAACTGATAACTATCAAATACTTCGGCGGGAAGAAGGATGACGAGGTGCTGGGATTGGTAGGAAAGGGACTGACCTTTGATTCCGGCGGTATTTCTATAAAACCCAGTGCAAAAATGGACGAAATGAAGGGTGATATGGGAGGGGCTGCGGCGGTTTTAGGTGCCATGGATGTTATAGGGACCCTTAAACCCGAGGTGAATGTTGTAGCCGTAGTCGGAACTTGTGAAAACATGCCTTCAGGCAAGGCATATAAGCCGGGAGATATTTTGACCTCCATGGACGGTAAAACCATAGAGGTACTGAATACGGATGCGGAAGGGCGTCTGGTACTTGTAGATTGTATTACTTATACATTAAAGCAGGGTGTTACAAAACTGGTGGATCTTGCAACCTTGACAGGGGCCTGTGTTATAGCATTGGGAAGTACAACAACCGCCCTTATATCCAACAATGATGAATTTGTGGAGGAAGTAAAGAGTGCGGCGAAACATTCAGGGGAGAAAGTGTGGCAGCTGCCCTCATATCCCGAGTATAAAAAGCAGATTAAAAGCGATATAGCGGACCTTAAGAATGCGGGAGGAAGGGAAGCGGGTACAATAACGGCAGGATTGTTCCTCGGTGAATTTGCAGGGGACTGTCCCTGGGTGCATATGGATATTGCAGGAACATCTATGATTGGTAATGATAGGGAATATATGCCCAAAGGAGGCACAGGTGTGGGAGTCAGAACATTATACCACTTGATAAAATCCATGGAGGATTAATATATTCCATGCCATCGATAAAACCTGCTGCCCATGCCATTAATGGCATGGGTTTTTTTAGTCCTGAAATAGGGTTATGCACAATGAAAACTATTTTTTCATATTATATATTAAGGTTCAATTTTTCGATATTTGGGAAATGTTCGTACTGTAATGTGCGGTGAATAATATATAAATAGCATAAAGCCAAAAGAGGTGAGGGGGGAAAAACTTGTCCGATAATGAAAGGAATTTTTATATAAACATACGCAACGGTCAAGTCGGTAAAATTTTAATAGAATCGCTGGAAGAAATGGTAAAACAATTAGTGGCATGCTGCATGCCGCTAAATTTTCATATAGAGGCATTAAAATGCCAAAGTATTATTATGAGGACCAAATTAGTCAGGCAGTTGAAAGATCGGAAAAAGCATAGGAAGTCGAATACAAAACAGGTGGACATCACAACGGAAGATTTTATGGAAGTGGTGCCGTTGAAGGAATATAAAAAGGTATGGAAGGATGATTATAATCTATATATTAACAAACTGAATGAATCCGTGGATAAAACTATGGGAAAAATTTTATTATTCAACAACAATCCTATAGATGCCAGATTTCATTTAGCATGTGGGGGTTCTACAGAAAATAGTGAAAATGTTGACGGAAACGCTGTCCGGTACTTGAGAAGGGTGCTCTGCGACCATTGTAGAGAAAGTCCGTACGCTTTAAACCACAAGGACATTTCTATTGAAGAAATGGAAGAAAGACTGGATACCGGTCTGACAAGCAACAATGTACTGAAGGATATTCCTATCTATAATATGATAGATGATATCATTAGGGACGATGAGGGCAGAGTAATAAAAATTAAAATAGGCGGGAAGGTATTTAGAGGAAAAGAGGTGGTTGAACTTTTGGGTATCGCTTCAACACGATTTGGATGGCAGCCGCAGATAATAAGATTTTTCAGCATAGGGAAGGGAGACGGTTTGGGATTATGTCAGTACGGTGCCAACGCCATGGCGAAAAACGGGGCGTCAGCGGAGGAAATTTTAAAATATTACTATACGGGTGTTGAAATTAAAACGGTAAGAGGGCCATGCATAAATAAACCGTTAAAAGGTAAACTAATAGTGGTTGATCCGGCCCACGGCGGAAACAGTAAGGGTTATACCGGCAAGCGGGGCCTGGAGGAAAAAGATATCAATTTATCGATTGCCCTATACCTGGAAGAGGAACTGCAGGGGTTGGGGGCAAAGGTTTATCTGACCAGGCGGGAAGATAAATCCGTATATCTGAGTGACAGGGCGCAGTTGGCCAATGATATAAAGCCCAATTTTTTTATCAGTATCCACCAAAACCATTTTAATCATCCCTCTAAATCGGGAACGGAAATTTATTACTTTAAGGATGACAAGGCCGCCGGGGGACTGGCAAAAGAGATAATGAAAGCACTTACGGAAGACATCAAAACATTGGACAGGGGTATAAAATCCGCGGATTTTTTTTTATTGAGGACGGTAATTGTCAGTGCTGTTCATGTGGAGACGGCTTATATCTCAAACCCGAATGAAGAGGAAATGCTGATGGACACGGATTTCAGGAAAAAAATTGCAAAGTCCATCGCCAAAGGTTTTGTGAATTTTTATAGGTATCTGTAATTCCGGTTTCAAAATAAGTGGCAACGTAAAATTATTATAAATATTAACAAGATAGTGTAAAATTTAAGTAGGAAGCAGGAAAAGGAGGTATAAATATAGAAA
>CAYOQX010000021.1:14442-16395 GCA_964406195.1 uncultured Alkaliphilus sp.
ATTATACTTGAAAATATTAATAATCTCAATACCTTAGAAGAAACTGTTTCGAAAACACCCATAACCCTTGATATATCAACGTTTATATGATATAATTATAGTAATAATAAAGGGAAAAGGTGATCTTAAATGTTTACATCAAATTCATTTCAACAGATAAGTTTCTTTGATAAAGTTCATAATATGAGTATATCACAAGAACATATTTATCATATAAAAAAAGCATAGATAATGATTTAAAAGATGTATTAATTCATACTGCGAAGGGTTTTAGTATTAAAGAAATAAGTGAGTATCTCCACATATCAGAGAGTAGTGTTAAATATCGGAGAGCTAAATTATGTGAGATATTTGATGCAAAAAATTTATACGAGGTAATAGGTATATATTTTGCTAATAATTTTATAGACTTGTAAAAAAGTAAAAATGCCATAAACTACAAATAAACGAATAGACAATTTTTTAAATAAGGAGGTTTACGCCAGACAAAAGTATAAAATATATAATTAAAATTTAAAATTTAAAACTTTTGGTTCTTTAAAAACTGGACATTTATGCTACAATATAAATATAGGTTAAGTTTGTAAGTGATCCTTATAAAAAGTATGTAGTGTTTATGTATTAAGAAAAGTACTTGTTTTTCTTTAATAGTAATATTATCTAGCTTATTTCCTGAAGTTTACTTCTACATTTAAAAAAGAGGAAAAAATGAGTGATTACATTTTACAGGTTAGAAATTTAAAAAAGACATTTAAAAATAATATAAAAGCCGTTCAAAAAATTAGCATAGATGTTGAAAAAGGTGATGTTTTCGGATTCCTAGGCCCTAATGGTGCAGGGAAAAGTACAACCATCCGCATGATTTTAGGCTTAATAAAACCAGACGAAGGCGAAGTCATTATAGATGGTTTTAATGTTTTTTCGAATAAGTTTGACGCATTGGAAAATGTTGGTGCATTAGTTGAAGGTCCAGCTTTTTATAGTTACCTGACTGCCTATGAAAATTTAGAAATATTCGCTAAATATTCTGGAGGAGTTTCAAAATGTAAAATTGATGAAGTTTTAAATATTGTAGGGCTTTCCAGGAGAAGTGGAGAAAAAGTAGAAAATTTTTCGATGGGAATGAAACAGAGGTTAGGTATTGCTCAATCCCTTTTGAATAACCCAAAATTAATTATATTAGATGAACCAACGAATGGTTTAGACCCATATGGGGTTCAAGAAATACGTAATTTAATAAATAGATTAAGTAAAGAAGAAAATATTACTATATTAATATCAAGTCATATCTTAACAGAAATTGAACAGATATGTAATAAAGTATTAATAATTAACAAAGGAAAAGTTATCACAACAGGGTTAGTTAGTGAACTTTTAAATTCTAAAAAAAATATATATGAAGTTTTTAGTCCATCCCCCGACAAGATAATAGATATAATTTTAGAAAATAAAGATTTATCAGTTATTAGTACAGATCCAATAAGGTTTAAATTTAAAAGTGGAAAACCTGAAGAAATATTAATATGTCTAGTTGAGAAAGGAGCAAAAATAACTGCCTTTTATCCATACAAGCCTAGCCTGGAAGACTTTTTCTTTGAAATGACCAGAGGTGAAGAAGATGAATTACGTGAAAACCGAGCAGTATAAGATAAAAAAATCTTGGCAGGGATTATTAGGATATATACTAGTATTTTGCCTTGTTGTAGCCGTTATCATAGGTTACAAAATTCAAGTTGATTTAGATATTAGTAGCTTAGATATAGTTTTGCTTTCTCTGGGTAATATTAATAATAGTCTTGTTTTACATTTTGCAGTATCTCTTATTTCAAGTTTGTTGTTTGCAGGGGAGTTTACGTACAAAACATATAAATATATTATGATTAGACCTGTATCCCTGTACAAACTTTTTATTAGTAAATTATTAGCTATATGGTATTATTCTTTTAAAATAAT
>CAYOQX010000022.1:0-15362 GCA_964406195.1 uncultured Alkaliphilus sp.
TCTGTCAGGAAGTAAAGTGTTTACTGTTTCTCTTCATCGTTTTATAACATATTGTTAAATTAAATCTATCATAATAATATAAGTTTTTCAAACCATATTACAAAATCTGCACTATATATGGCTTCTATTATTTATTATACCCTTTAAAATCTCAATTATATATACTTTTTTGTATATTTTAATACAACTTGTCAATAATCCAAACACATCACCAATATTACCACGGGAGGTGGCTTTTATGGATATTATTGATCTTGCGGAACAATTGTCAAGTTTAAAAGAGATTGACTACAGAAACACATTGGCTATTGCTACTTTGATAGAGCTTCTGACGGAAAAAGGTATTATTACACACAGCGAATTTTCCCAAAAATCCCATTACCTGGATAACATGTCATTGGAACAACTGAAACGGTTTAAATTCAAAACAGGTGTTTAAATGCAGGGATATTTTTAAATTTGTCCCGGAATTCTTTTTAATTCCTAGTTATCTATTAGATATCCCTTTTCATTTAAGGCCTTCCCCATTTCCTTAAAAATTTCTTCATTATCTATTTTCACAGTATGAATGTGGACACCCTCTGTCAATATTGACAGGGGTTCCGCTTTCTTTTTTGTAATCTTATTGATAAAATCATTTAAATCCTTTTTGTGGCTTATATTAAGCATACCCGTTATCTCCCCGTACAGCGGGTGTTCAACAATTACATCTATTATTGTCGCCCCATGGTCTATCATTATTTGCAATTCTTCTTCCATGGCCTCATATCCCTTATGTTTGCAGACAACTCTCTTTTTTATTCTGTTATCCGTTTTAAATGGGATCATATATCCTTGTGGGGTTGCAATGATATCTTCTCCCTGAGCCCTCAAGAGTGCTATGTCCTGTACTATGACCTGCCTTGTGATATCAAACACTTGTGCCAGGTCGGTTCCTTTGATGGGCTCCTTGCTTTTTACGAGCTTTTCCAATATAATTCTTCTTCTTTCCGTATTATCCATAAAATCACTCCATTGCGACCCAACCCGATTTGTATATGCAAAGTTTATAATCTGTCCCTATTTAATTAAATCCATACCCTGTTTAAGGGCTTTTATGTTAATATCTATAAACTGCTGTTTGATATTTTCCTTTATGATTTTTTCCCAGTCTATATGTTCCAGTCCCATAGATTTTACGGTAGCACCCAATAATATGACATTCATAACCCTGGGGTTCCCCAACCTTTCCGCATGTTCGGCCGAATCTACCACCATGGTATCCACAGTTTCGGAAATTTCTCCGATTATATTCGCAGGATAGTCAACCTTCCCGGAAAGAACGGACACCGGATTTATTTCATAGTTATTTACTATAGCCTTTCCCTCCGGTTTTAGATATTCCAGCCATCTCAGCGCTTCCATCTTTTCAAAGGCTATTAATATATCCGCACCACCCAATTCGATAACGGCCGACTCCACCTTCTCCCCGTATCTTATCTGAGATGATACCGATCCCCCTCTTTGGGACATCCCGTGAATTTCACCCAAGGATTGTCCCCTGTCCGCCTACTCCAACCAAAAGAATACTTTTTACCATATTATGTCCCCACCCTTCGTATAGCATTAACGGGACAAACTTGGAAACACACACTGCAACCTACACATTGTTCCAAGTTTATAGCCGATTTGTTTTCTATCTTATCAAAGGATATGGCAGGACAGCCCGTCCTGATACAAGCCCTGCATCCTATACACTTTTCCCGATCTACACTATATTTGTCCTGAAACATCTCATTAAATTCTTCCTTATCCTGCAGAGACATTTTTTTCAGCACGCAGGGCCACCTTGTAATAATAACGGAGGGTTCGTCCAGGCCCAGGGCCCAATCCAAAGCATTTTTAACTTGACCAAGGTCATTCGGGTTTATTTGTTTAACATTTTCTATACCGCTTGCCCTTACAAGTTCCCCTATGTCCAGTTCATTTGTCCTTTCACCCTGTAATGTATATCCTGTTCCCGGATTGTCCTGATGTCCCGTCATTCCCGTCACTCTATTATCTAAAATCACCGTGATTGTATTGCTTTTGTTATAAGATATATTTATAAGAGAGTTTATTCCGGTATGAAAGAATGTAGAATCCCCCATTACCGACACCACTCTTTTGTCCGATTCCTTCTCCATATTAAATACCTGCTGTGCACCGTGCCCCATACTTGCACCCGCACCCATACACACTGCCGTGTCCATGGCATTATAAGGGGCTGCAAACCCCAGTGTATAGCATCCTATATCTCCCGATATCATAATGTTCTTCAGTTTCCCCAGCTGATGGAAAAGTCCCCTGTGCGGACATCCTGCACAAAGAGCCGGGGGTCTTGGAATAACCTTTTCTTTGTCATATTCTACAGTTTTGTAGGTTTCCCCAAATACTGATTTTCTTATAACATCCGGGGTCAACTCACCGTAGGGAGGAAACAATTCCTTCCCAAAGCAATCAAAACCTAAAATTCTGACCCGTTCTTCTATATAGGGGTCATTTTCTTCTATGACATATATCTTTTCCACACCATTTGCAAATTCCTTTATTTTTTCATCGGGAAGCGGATTTGTAAATCCCAGTTTTAAGTATGATGCGGAATTACCGAATACCTCCCTGGCAAATGTAAACGCAGCCCCGGAAGCAATCACACCTATTTTTTTATCATTCCACTCTATGTGATTTAATTCGGTGTTATTGGAATAATCCAATAGGTTTTTCATTCTTTCTTCGATTTTTATTCTCATCTTTTTTGAAAATGCCGGCACACATACATATTTACTTACGTCTTTTACATAATCCTTTATTTCGGCCTCTTCCCTTTCATGACAATCCACCACCCCTTTTGAATGGCATATTCTGGTCGTCACCCTTAACAAAACAGGCGTATTATAAGTTTCGCTGATCTCAAACGCAATTTTTGTCATATCCTTTGTTTCCTGACTGTCCGAAGGTTCAAGCATCGGAATCTTTGCAGCCTTTGCATAGTTACGATTATCCTGTTCATTCTGGGATGAGTGCTGGCCCGGTTCATCCGCCGTTACCAGAACCATACCCGCATTAACTCCCGTATATGAAAATGTAAACAAAGGGTCCGCAGCAACATTGACCCCCACATGTTTCATAGCAACCAATGACCTGGCACCCGCAATAGAAGCCCCCATGGCGGCTTCCAATGCAACCTTTTCATTTACCGCCCACTCAGCCAAAATATCTTCTTTATAATGTTTTGATATGTTTTCAAGTATTTCAGTACTCGGTGTCCCCGGATATGCAGACGCATATCTCACACCTGTTTCATATGCTCCACGTGAAACAGCCTCATTTCCTGTCAGTAGTTTTTTCATGTTTTATTCCCCTTGATATATCATAAAATTTATTTATTATCGATAATAATTGCACCTACTATAATCACAAAAATACATACCTTCAATATAAATTTATACTTCGGGTAGTCAAAATCATTATAGCATATTTGAACATCATCTGCCATTATATGTTTTTCACTGACTAGGTATTAAAAATGTCTTTATAGTATTTATCCAAAATCAATAAAAGCGGATATCCCAATCCGTAACAAGCTATAGTCTGTCCCAGAGCAACCCAAGCCATAATAACAGGCAGTGCGGTTTGATCCGGGGTACCGAGAAATACAAAATACAGCATAATCCCTACAATAACGGCATTTACCAAAATAGGCGGTAAAGGGGCCAATACTTTTTTGCGCATTTTATATGTAATATATGCCGCAATCAGGGTTGCCGATGTACCAAATACAATATCCAACAATCCATAGGGGCCCAAAAGATTAGACACCAAAACTCCTATTGTCAATCCGGGCACCGCCGCCGGTGTAAAATAAGGCAAAATCGTCAGCATTTCCGCAACCCGCACCTGCATAATCCCATAACTGAAGGGTTTAAATATCTCCACTAAAACCACATAAACTGCAGCAATCATAGCTGCCTGCGTCAAAAATCTTGTTTTCTTCATTGTTTTTTCCTCCGGTCTTGTTTATTGTCGGAACTATTCCGAACTGACATTTCATCAACCTCCCCTACTTAGCTAAAACACAGGAGAGGTACTCTTTCCAGGATAATAGAATAACATAATTTACGAACCAAAACAAAAAAACCGCAAAATTGCATATTCGCGGATATAATGTATCTATAGATTTTTAGGCCTTTTTATTATGACAGTCCGTCTATATAATTTTTAAGGATGTTTCCTTCATCAATACTGCATTTTAACGTTTTAGAATTCTCTTTTTCGAAGTTTTTCAAAAATACGGTAAAAGAGTTGTCGGTTTTGTCAACCTCATAGTTTATACACCTATATCCCTTATCATATAAACCTTTAAATTCATTTACAATCATATAATCAAATTCTTTCTTCATCTAATATATCCCTTCTAATAAATTTTATCGTTATCAAGCACAGAAAACACTCATTTATAGCCAAACAGACAAATTTGGTATAAAATATAGACGGTACTGTATACGGAACTATACAGACGGCATTATATAGTTTATGCTTATCAAAAACAATATAAATTATGCAAACATTATTTCGGGGGTTAATATTAATGAAAAAGAAAAAACTTGAAGAACTTTATAGCAGTATCGCAAAAATAACCGAGGATCCCTATATAACGGGTGACGGAAATATAAATGCTGAAATTTTATTGGTTGGTGAGGCTCCCGGCGCAAGAGAAATAGAGCTTAAAAAACCTTTTGTGGGACAGGCGGGTAAAAATCTTGACAGATTCCTGGACACACTCCAAGTCCCCCGTGAAGATATTTTCATTACCAATGTTGTTAAAATAAGGCCTTTCAAGATTAGCAATAAAACAGGCGGAAAAATTAATCGTCCCCCTACTCAAAACGAGATGAACGCTTTTTTGGACATATTGATTGGAGAAATTAATATTATATCTCCGAGAATTATTGTGACTTTGGGAAATACTCCCCTGAGATGTATTATGAATGATAATTCACTTACGATAGGCAAGGCACATGGAAAGTTACAGGAAAAAGACGGTCTTTTGGTATTTCCATTGTACCATCCTGCAGCAATAATATATAATCGAAATTTGAAAGAAACTTACACAGCGGATCTAAACAAATTAAAAGAAATATTAGGCAATATTCGATAAAATTGCCGTTTACATTTAAGGAAAGATCACTGCATGTGTCTGAAGAATCACTACTTTTAATAGGATTCTTCCCTAATAGTTGACAATACCCGCATAAATAAGTTAAAAGTATCTCTTCGGTCATCATCTTCTTTGTTTTTTAATTTATTTATGCGATGTGTGTTTTTTGCTTTCTCTTTTGCTTTTTTAATTCTATACTCTTCCAGGTTTATAACCTTATTCTTGCTCATGATCTCACATCCTTTTTAGTTGTTGGGTATAAAACCCTGATTAAAAAGGTCAATTTCTAAAAATGATTAGGTTCTTATTTTATTATATGCTATGTTTTGTTTAACCTATGACATAGTTTCTATATTATTTTCTGAAATCCTCCTGAAATCATGTTTTTTTTATCTCATACTCTTTTTAAGTTCCATTCTAAGTTTTTCTATAATACGCTTTTCCATTCTGGAAATAGTCATCTGAGAAACTTGAAGTTCTTCCGCTATTTTCATCTGCGTTTTATTTTCAAAAAATCTATCTCTTATAACCTTTTTTTCAACCTTATTCAATTTCTGTACAGCTTTTTTCAAAAAGTCCATATTTTCAATTTCATCAAATCTTTTATCCATTTCTCCTATGATATCTAATAGTTTTATGTCTTTATTTTCCCCGTCATTGTTGTATGTCAGATCCAATGATCTTGATACATATACCTGGCTGGCCTCCATAGCCTCTATCACTTCTTCTTCCGTACAATTCAGGTACTCAGCTATGTCATCTATGGTAGGTGTTCTCTGCAGGGTTTGTTGAAGTACATTTTTAGCCACATTTATCTTTTTAGATAGTTCCTGTATTCCCCTGGGAACTCTGATAGACCAGCCCTTATCTCTAAAATGTTTTTTAATTTCTCCAATTATAGTAGGTGTGGCAAAACTGGAAAATTTAAAACCTTTTTCTATATCAAATCTTTCAATTGCATATATCAGTCCCAAAGAGGCAACTTGAAAGATATCCTCATACTCTATTCCCCTGTTTAAAAATTTCTTGGATAAAATTTCCGCAATATACAAGTATCTATTTATCAGTTCATTTCTAATCTCTATGTCTTTGGTGGCGGCGTATTCCCTGAAAAGTTCTTCTTCGGTTGCTTTTTTGTGGGATTTATTTTCGTTTAAAACAATATCGGTTTTTTCCGTTTCTGTCGTGATTCTCATCAAATATCATCCCCCAGATATTTTATCATCTTTATCATAGTTCCTTTTCCCTTTTCCGATTTGATTTCTACATCATCCATAAGGGATTTTATAATAAAAATACCCAACCCCCCTTCATTGAGTTCGCTAAAATCCGGTTTTTTTATTTTTTCCAATTTACAACCCATTCCCTTATCGTAGACGGATATTGTTATTTTTTCTCCGGTCAAAACAAAATTTATGTCATATTCCCCTTCTCCTTTATGTTTGCATCCATGAGCAATTGCATTATTACATGCTTCAGAAATGGCAATTTTCATATCCTCTATTTTTTCAATATCGAATCCTATTCGACTGGCAACGGCAGCTACTGTTAGTCTTGCAACCCTCACATATTCAGGCTTGTTCGGAATGGATAATCTAATTTCATCGCTCTGATTTACACTCATTTCATTTTGCTCCTTTTCACTAGATATTATTACTAAATTTTCATCCCTCGATAATGAAAACCTTGTCTAAACCTGTAATCTCCAACAATTTCACTATATTGGGCCTTGTGTTGGAAATGATTATATCCTTATCTTCCTGCTTTAATCTCTTTAAGGCACCGATTAATATACCCAGGCCCGTACTGTCAATATACTCTAATTTATCAGCATCTATTTTAATATCTTCCTTTTTTTCATCTATAGCAAGTTTAAAAGCCTCTTTCAGCTGTCCCGATGTATATACATCAACTTCCCCATCCAGCTCAATAAACCAATAGTTGTTTTCATAATCAAAATCCTTTTTTATTTTCAGTGACATAATATTTATCCCCCTTTTGTGTTCGATTAAACATTCTGAGCCAGTAATTTATCCTCTATTATATCAAAATTTCTGAGTCTAGACTATGAATTGTGCAAACAAAGTCCAGACTCAATAGAAATTTTATTTAATTAAACCTTAATATTATGGATTTATTTTTTTATATATACAGCTGAAACCCTTCAATTATACACAACCGTGTTGTTAATCATCCTCATCATGTTCAAGCATCAATGCTATAGATGCTACAGTCTGAGTTTTTTCCGTTCTCATAAGGGTGACACCCATGGTATTTCTACCCAGTTTTGATATATTGCTCACCTTCAGCCTGATTATGGTTCCGTCGTTGTTTATTATCAATATTTCATCTTCATCCGTCACTATCTTGGCACCCACCAGATGTCCTGTTCTTTTGGTCACATTATAGGTTATTACACCTTTGCCGCCTCTGTTTTGCGCACGATACTCTTCTATATCCGTCCTCTTTCCAAAACCCTTTTCACTGATTACCAGCAGATCCGTGTTTTCTTCTATAACCTCCATGGAGACAACATAATCATTCGGTGCCAAATCTATTCCCTTTACTCCCATGGCGGTTCTGCCCGTACTCCTCACATTGTTTTCTTTAAACCTGATAGACATTCCTTCGGCGGTAACCAGGATTAATTCCTCACCTTCGTCCACCAGTTTTACCTTGATCAGTTCATCATTTTCCCTGATACTTATAGCTATTATGCCGCTTCTTCTGGTGTTTTCAAATTGATCCAGTTGTGTTTTCTTAATAATACCGTTTTTAGTGGCAAGCACCAGGTATTTTGCATCCCATTTCCTGTCTACAGGAATTGTAGCTGCAATTGTTTCGTTGGCCTCAAGCGGAACAAGATTTACTATTGCCGTTCCCCTTGCCTGTCTTCTGGCTTCCGGTATTTCATAAACATTTAATTTATAAACCCTGCCCATATTTGTGAAAATCAATAAATAATCATGGGATGAGGATATAATCAGGTTTTCAACAAAATCATCTTCCCTGGTGACAAGACCCGCTATACCTTTACCTCCCCGTCTTTGGCTTCTGTACGTATCAACGGGAAGACGTTTAATGTATCCGAAATGGGTCAATGTAATAGCCACATCTTCTTCTTCAATCATGTTTTCTATGCTTATTTCTCCTGTTTCCATACTTATCTCCGTTTTCCTATCATCATTATATTTCTCCTTTATCTCCAATAATTCTTCCTTAATTATATTAAGTACAAGTCTTTCATCAGCAAGTATCTCTCTTAAATAATTAATCAGCTTTACCTTTTCTTTGTATTCCTCGTCTATTTTTTCCCTTTCAAGCCCTGTTAACCTCTGAAGTCTCATGTCCAAAATTGCCTGGGCCTGTCTTTCGGATAAACCGAATCTTTCTATCAAACCCGTTTTTGCTGTTTGTCCGTCCTTTGAGCCTCGAATAAGTTTGATTACCTCATCCAGATTATCCAGCGCAATTTTTAGTCCCTCTAGTATGTGCGCCCTTTCTTCAGCTCTTTTCAGATCAAACTTGGTCCTGCGCACTATTATTTCTTTCTGATGATCCAGATAGTGGGTCAGTACCTCTTTCAGGTTCAATACCTTGGGTTCCCCGTCTACTATGGCCAGCATAATAATACCGAAGGTATCTTCCATCTGAGTATATTTATACAAATGGTTGAGCACAACATTGGCATTTGCGTCCCGTCTCAGCTCTATTACTATCCGCATTCCTTTTCTGTCACTTTCATCTCTCAGATCCGAAATACCTTCTATTTTTTTATCCCCGACCAGTTTGGCTATCCTTTCAATCAGCCTGGCTTTATTCACCTGATAGGGTATTTCCGTAACAATAATTTGATGTCTTCCTTTATCGGTTCCTTCTATTGTTGCCCTTGCCCTTACTTTAACCCTGCCCCTGCCTGTTTTGTATGCCGATTCTATACCTTCTCTTCCCATAATAATGGCACCTGTCGGAAAATCCGGTCCCTTTATATGTTTCATTATATCTTCAACATCGGCCTCATTGTTATCTATCAATTCAACTACACCGTCTATTGTTTCACCCAGGTTATGAGGTGGAATATTGGTGGCCATACCTACGGCAATACCGCTGGAACCGTTTACAAGCAAATTTGGAAATTTACTCGGAAGTACCACCGGCTCATTTGAAGATTCATCAAAATTCGGCCTGTAATCCACCGTCTCTTTGTTGATATCCCTGATCATTTCCATTGAGAGCCTTGTAAGTTTGGCCTCCGTGTAACGCATGGCCGCCGCACTGTCCCCGTCTACTGAACCGAAGTTCCCCTGTCCGTCCACCAACAGGTATCTGGTTGAAAAATTTTGGGCCAGACGTACCATCGCATCATATACGGCGATATCTCCGTGAGGATGGTACTTACCCAAAACATCCCCCACAATACGTGCGGATTTTCTGTGGGGTTTGTCGGGTGTTAAACCCAATTCCATCATTGCATACAGTATTCTTCTGTGAACCGGTTTTAATCCGTCTCTGACATCCGGCAGCGCCCTTCCCACAATAACACTCATGGCGTAATCGATATAAGATTTTTTCATTTCTCTCTCTATATTTATAGGAATTATTTTACCCATTTTTACTACCTCCCTGCTATACGTCTAAATTCGTGACATATTTTGAATTTTCCTCAATAAATTTGCGTCTGGGTCCTACCTTATCGCCCATCAAGGTAGTAAATATATCATCAGCCTTAACGGCATCTTCAATAGCAACCTGCAACAATGTTCTGGTTTCGGGATTCATTGTAGTGTCCCAAAGTTGTTGCGGATTCATTTCCCCAAGCCCCTTATATCTTTGAATATCTATATTTCCACCTATTTCTTCCGCCTTTTCCTGCAACTCATCTTCAGAATAAGCGTACTCTTCCGTCCTGCCTTTTTTGAGTCTATACAACGGCGGTTGTGCAATATACACATGTCCTCTCTCTATCAGCTGTTTCATGTGCCTGAATAAGAATGTTAACAGCAATGTCCTTATATGAGCACCGTCCACATCCGCGTCAGTCATAATTATTATTTTATGATATCTGAGTTTTTCTATATCAAATTCTTCTCCTATGCTGGTACCGAATGCAGTGATCATAGCTCTAATCTCATCGGAATTTAACATTCTGTCCAGTCTCGCCTTTTCAACATTCAGTATTTTTCCTCTTAGTGGCAATATGGCCTGTGTATGTCTGTCTCTGCCCTCTTTAGCACTTCCGCCTGCGGAATCCCCTTCCACAATATAAATCTCGCTTAATTTAGGATCTCTTTCCGAACAATCCGATAGTTTGCCCGGGAGAGCGGAACTCTCAAGTATACTTTTTCTCCTGGTCAGCTCTCTGGCTTTTCTGGCGGCATCCCTGGCCCGTTGGGCCACTAAGGATCTTTCTACAATTGTTTTTGCTTCCGCCGGATTTTCTTCCAGGAATATTCCAAATGCCTCCAATACACCGCTTTCTACAAAACCCCTCATCTCACTATTTCCTAATTTTGTCTTGGTTTGTCCTTCAAATTGGGGTTCTATAAGTTTAACAGAAAGAACACCGGTCAACCCTTCCCGAACATCATCTCCTATAAAATTCTCATCCTTTTCTTTTAAGAACCCGTGTCTTCTGGAGTACTCGTTAAATGTTCTCGTCAGAGCCGACCTGAAACCGCTCAGATGGGTTCCGCCTTCCTGCGTATTTATATTATTTGCATAGCTGAAGATATTTTCGGAAAATGCATCCGTATACTGCATTGCCACTTCCAGCATATTGCCGTCTTTTTCAGTTTCAAAATATATTATCTCATTATGAATCGGTTTTTTGTTTTTATTCAAATATTTAACAAATTCTTTTATTCCTCCGTTATAACGAAATGTTTCTTTCTTTTCCTTTTCCGGTCTCTTATCTATAAGTGTGATTTTTGTTCCCCTGTTTAAGAATGCCAGTTCTCTCAAACGATATTCCAATGTTTCATACTCAAATTCTATGTTATCGAATATTTCCAAATCCGGCTTGAATACTATTTTTGTTCCTTTTTCCTCGGTTTTTCCCACTACCTGTATATCTGCTAGTGGATTGCCCTTCTCGTATCTCTGCCAATAAACCTTACCGTCTATCTTAACGGTAGCTTCTAAATATTCTGATAAAGCATTAACAACGGCAACTCCCACACCGTGCAATCCACCTGAAACCTTATAACCTCCGCCGCCGAATTTTCCCCCGGCATGGAGCATAGTAAGAACAGTCTCCAGTGTAGATTTATCTGTTTGAGGATGAGTTTCTACGGGAATACCCCTTCCGTCGTCATTTACCTCTATGGAGTTGTCCTGATTTATAATTACATTAATGACATTACAATAACCTGCCAGGGCCTCATCTATACTGTTATCTACAACCTCATAAACTAAATGGTGCAGCCCCCTTGGCCCTGTTGAACCTATATACATACTGGGTCTTTTTCTTACGGGATCCAAACCCTCCAAAACTTGTATCTGGTCTGCACTGTACTCTTGCACTTGCCTACTTCTCATATCTGACCTCCTATTAAATTTACTATCTTATAAAATTAGCCCTTTTTTGTAGCGTAAGGGCGGAAATAGGTGAATAGTAAATTTTAATTTTGTTTGCAATTTCGTTTTTCACCGCATCCACTATAACAAAAGAACGCGGTTCATCATTTATAAATTTATCAATGGGTTTTCCTCTTTTATATGTTTCCAGAAACTCCCTGCTTATTTCCGATTCTAATATAGATTCTGCATCCAGAATAGCTATAACATCTTTTTTGTAAACAATTACACCTTTGCCCAAATGAAGAAACATTTAATCCCCCCGCATGTATATATATTATCACATTTATCTATTATAACCATTTTTCAGCAATAATAAAAGTTATCCTACCTCTCCCTTCGATATGCTGAATATTACTCTGTTTTCCGGATCCGTTTTTTCTACATGTTCCATCATTGTTGTTGTAATAAAGGTTTGGACATTCTTTAAATTATCAATTAAGTAATTTTGTCTTTTTAAATCCAACTCACTCATTACATCATCCAACAGCAGGACCGGATATTCTCCCACCTCACCTTTGATCAGTTCTATCTCCGCCAATTTCAGAGAAAGAACCACCGTCCTTTGCTGTCCCTGGGAACCGTACTTCCTCATATCAAGTCCGTTTACCCTCAGTATTATATCATCTCTGTGGGGGCCCGCGGTTGTTGAGCCCCTCCTTATATCCGTATTAATACTGTTTTTAAGTTTTTTTAACATGTTTTTCTTTATTATATCCGTTTCGTCGTCTTTTTTAATATTAATATTCGAATCATATTCAATTTCCAATGTTTCAGCGGAACCCGTAATCTTTCTATGCATCAGCCTTGCCAACAGGTCTATTTTCCTTATAAAATTCCTTCTATAGGAAATTATCAATGCCCCGGCTGCAGCCAGCTGTTCATTCCATATCTCCAATTCCGGGCCCTCGCCCCTGTTTGTTTTTAATAATCTGTTCCTGTGTTGGAGTATTTTCCCATACCGGCCCAGAACATAATAATATTTGGAAAACATTTGAGAAATTTCACGATCCATAAATTTCCTGCGTTCGCCGGGTCCCCCTTTTACAAGCTTCAGGTCCTCAGGTGAAAACAAAACTACATTTAAATTGCCCAACAATTCGCCCATTTTTTTCAAGTGAATCTGATTAATCTTTATGTTTTTTCTGCTTTCTTCACTCAATTTTATTTCGATATCTACATCACCGTATGTATTTTCCAATTTTGTCCTGATATAAGCCTGCTGCTTTCCGATACTTATCATTTCTCTGTCTCTATTGGTCCTGAAGGATTTACCTACAGCACAGACATATATGGATTCAAGCAAATTGGTTTTTCCCTGTGCATTATTGCCTATGAAAATATTGAGTCTCGGATGAAATTTTAAATGAACATTTTTGTAGTTCCTAAAGTTAATTAACCTGAGTTCTTCAATTATCACCCTGAGACCTCCTATATTATCTCTATCTCTATATTATCATAGACTACTTTATCTCCCGCTCTGACTTTTTTACCTCTCTGAAAAACCTTTTGCCCGTTCATCTCAACATCACCGCTTAATATTACCAATTTGGCATGGCCTCCGCTTTCAACCACATTTGCTAATTTTAATAATTGGCCCAATTTAATGTGATCTCCGTCTATTTTTATCCGTCTTTTTGTTTGCATAGTTTTATTCTCCCATTTTATCATATATTTTTTAAATCAAAATATAAACCCAGCAAGTTGCTGGGCTTTTAATTAATCAGATGCTAACCTTACAGGTAATATCAAATAAATTGTATTATCATTGTCTATCGGTTTTATAATACCCGGACTTAACTCGGTTGTAAACTCCAGATAAACAATATCCTCATCCACCACCCTCAGTGCATCTATAAAATACCTGGAATTAAAAGCAATCTTTAAATCATCACCCTCAAGCTCTATTTCAATTTCCTCATGTATGTTGCCGAGTTCCGAATTGGAGTTAATAGTCATTTTATCATCCGCTACGGTGATTTTAACCAGATTACTTTGCCCCCCGGTACCCAGCAGGGCCGCTCTTTCCATACTTCCCAGCAGTTTTTCGGTTTCAACCTTGGCTCTGGTTTTAAATTCCTTCGGAATTACCTGGTTGTAATCTATAAACTCTCCTTCCAGAAGCCTGGATGTCAATCTTGTACTGTTTACAGTAAATAACGCATGATTGCTTGCAAGAGAAATTTCTATTGTTTCATCTTCCCCGCCATCCATAATACGCCCGACCTCCGTCAGAGTCTTGCCGGGAATTACCACCTTATTATTTAATTCCGACTCTATCTCGCTTTTTCTCAAGGCCACCCTGTACCCGTCCAGTGCTACCATACTCAACATATCTTGTTCCGTTTCCACCAATACGCCGGTCAATATAGGCCTGGCCTCATCCTTTGCAGTGGCAAACACGGTTTGACGGATCATGTTTTTGAAGAGCTCCTGTGAAATTTCATATGTATGTTCCTCCTCTACTTTAGGAAGTTCCGGAAATTCGGAAGAACTATAGCTTAAAATATTAAATTCAACATGACCGCACTCTATAAGGAGCTCACTGTTATCTTTTAAAGTTATTTCCACCTGGGAATCAGGCAATTTTCTGATTATCTCGCTGAACAACCTGGCATCGACCACTACAGACCCTTTTTCTATAATATTAGCATCCATAACATGATCTATACCTAATTCCATATCCGTAGCAACAAGACGTAACCCCTTATCTGAAGCTTCCAAATAAATACCTTTTAATATAGGTAATGTACTTCTTAAGGATACTGCTCTTTGAACTATGGATATGCCGTTCATCAATACTTTTGGATTGCAAAAAAGTTTCACTTGTGGATAACCCCCTTTTTGAAAAATCTATATATATAATAACAACAATCAGTAGTAATAGTAGTAGGCGCTGTGATTATGTGGATAAGGCCTTCAACCACCGGAATTCGAAAGCGTACACATGTTGATAAGATGTTCAAAACTATGCACCGGTTATTAACATAATAAACAATAAGTATGAAAAAAACAACTATCAACAATGTATACACCTGCCATGTTGATAATTTATTCGCTTTTAAGTTCCTTAATAATTTTTTCAATTCTATGTCTTATTTCAGGTTCGGTTTTGATATCTTCGGAAATTTTATTATGAGCGTGCATCACGGTTGTGTGATCCCTGCCCCCGAACTCCTCGCCAATCTTAGGCAGCGATAATTCTGTCAATTCTCTGCATAGATACATTGCTATCTGTCTGGGGTATGAAATAGCCCTTGTTCTTTTTCTGGAGCTGAAGTCTTCCATTTTGATGTTGAATCTATCGGATACAATTTCCTTAATCAAATCAGCATCCAGCTGTCTGGTTTCGGTCGAAAACAGTTCTTTCAATGCCTCGCTGGCCAGTTCCACGGTAATTTCTTTGTTAGTTAAGGAAGAATAGGCAATAATCCTTATTAGAGCTCCTTCCAACTCCCTGATATTCGATTTAATTTTTTTAGCGATATGTATCATTATTTCATCAGGAATATCTATGTTTTCCATCTGTGCTTTTTTGCGCAGTATGGCAATCCTGGTTTCCAAATCCGGCGGTTGAATATCCGCAATAAGCCCCCATTCAAATCGTGAC
>CAYOQX010000023.1:0-14693 GCA_964406195.1 uncultured Alkaliphilus sp.
GGTGTCCCTTTTTTCCTCCTTATGCGTTATATAGGTAAGAACCTAAATAATAGCCAGAGAACGCCAAGTATTAAAGACAAATAAGGGGACAGATCCTTAGCAAAACAAGGGGACGGATTGGAGTGATCCCCTAATGGTAGACACTTAGGGGGTCACTCCACATTGCGAAAAGCAAAAAGAACCGTCCCCTGTGCTTTTCGGTGCTTTTGGTGCTCCGAGAGCAATAGAAGGGTATAATCCCCCCATATTTTGGCAACCATCTCAGAATAGGAGGTGGTTTTCTTATGCCTGAAACGGTTTCAAAAGATATCGATAAAAACTTAAGATATATAAAGGATGCACTCAAAGGTTCGAGTGATCTTGTTGTCAGGGAATTTGAAATAGGAGACACCCACAAAATGAAATTTGTTGCTGTTTATATAGAAAATTTGGCAAGCAAGCAGTTTATATCGGACTTTATCGTAAGAAGTCTATTTCTCAGGGATGGACTGAAAGGGTTTTCTATTGAGGAACTTAAGGTTCCAATTGCAGATTTTATACAACAACGCGGCTTGGATTCATCTGATATATCGGAAGAGGATGAATGGAATACAATATTGATTTCAATCCTCTCAGGGGACACCATACTTCTTATAGACGGGTCGGAAAAAGTAATTATATTAGAAACAAAGGAGTTTCCGGGAAGGTCGGTAGATGAGCCTGCGACGGAGACCTTAATTCGAGGTCCCAGGGAGGGTTTTGTAGAATCTTTAATAAAAAACATAGCTCTGGTAAGGAGAAGAATTCGGGAACCCGAATTAAATGTAGAAATATATCAGATAGGGAGAAGATCTAAGACTGGTGTATCGCTTATGTATATAAAGGATATAGCAAACTCCGATTTGGTAGACGAGGTAAAAAGAAGATTAAAAGATATCGATATAGATGCAATACCTGACAGTGCCACATTAGAATTTTTAATAGAAGACAGTTATCTTTCTCCTTTCCCCCAAATAGAAAATACGGAAAGACCGGATAATGTCTCGGCTTCACTTTATGAAGGAAGGGTTGCCATTATAGTGGATAATTCTCCTTTTGCACTTTTAATACCTGCTACTATCGGCACACTTTTGAATTCATCCGAGGATTATTACAGCAGATGGACTGATGCATCGGCCAAGAGGATTCTGAGGCTAGCATCAATATTTTTGATACTTTTTCCGTCGGCCCTATATGTTGCCATAACAACTTTCCACCCCGGGATTCTTCCTACTCAAATAAGTTATTATTTGGCGGCAAGCAGGATAAATGTGCCTTTTCCGGCCCTATTGGAGGCACTGATTATGGAATTTACCATAGATCTTTTGAGAGAATCGGCAACAAGACTGTCAGGGCCTATCGGGACAACCATAGGAATAGTGGGAGGACTTGTAATAGGCCAGGCGGCTGTAGAGGCCGGGATTGTAAGTCCCCTTATGATTATAATAGTAGCCATATCATCTATAGCTACATTTTCCATCCCATCCCACGAATTTTCCACTGCCCTAAGGCTTTCCAAATTTATGATAATTCTGTTTGCAGGGATATTCGGTTTATTTGGAATAATGCTCGGTGTTGTAATAATCGGAACACACATATTATCTTTGGATAGTTTTGGAATACCGTATAGCTCACCATATTCAGGACTTGGCATTGAAAAGGGAGATCTGAAGGATACACTTGTTAAGGCACCTATTATAAATTTACCGTTAAGACCTGGGTTCACATCTCCAATAAATATAAGAAGAATGAAAATGAGGAGGAGAAATGGAAAGTAATTTAAGGGTTTCACATATTCAATTAAAAACGCTTATAGTTACGGCGATTATAGGCCCGGGAATAGTCTCCCTTCCAAATAACCTGGCAGACGTTCTGGGGAAGGACGGGTGGATTCCAGTTCTTCTTACAGCTATTTTGTTGATTCCCGTGTTTATAATAATAAATCGTATATTTAAAATAAATCCGGGAAAGAATTATTTTCAAATAGGCGAGGATACTCTGGGAAAACCGGCTTTTACTGTCTGCAAATTATTGCTTTTGTCATACTTAATAGTATATTGTGCATTTGTGGCCAGAAATCTGGGTGAGCTTGTGAAAGTATTTTTGCTCCACACCACCCCTATTGAAGTTATAATTTTTTTATTCATTTTGACAAGCATCTACTTAGCAAGTATGGAGATAGATATAATAGTGAGGGCCGGATATTTACTGTATCCTATAATACTTATATTTGTTGCAGTATTTTCCGTTATGTCTATTCCCACAGGGGAAATTACGGATATCTTGCCCCTCCTTCGGGCTGATTTCACAAATATACCGAGGGGGATGACAGTCGCGTTTGCTTCATTTATCGGTTTTGAGGTTATGATCTTTGCCCTGCCATTTGTGGAGGACAAGAAAAAGGCCCTTTGTTCCGGCATGTCGGCCTTGGGAATAGTGACATTTATATACCTGCTGTTGTTTCTTATAACTCTGACACAATTTGATTTGAACCAACTTCAGGAACAAAATCATTCACTCTTTGTGATAGCAAAGACTTTAGACCTACCCGGTTATTTCCTGCAAAATCTGGACGGAATAATTATGGCACTGTGGATATTGGTTACATTTACCACATTTATTCCTTCATATTTTGGTGCCGGCAAGATCCTTTCTAATATATTCGGAACTAAAAAGCATACCCATTTTCTATTTGTCCTGTTACCCGTTATATACTTTATCTCCTTAATTCCGAAAAACTACATACAGTTACAAAGAAACATGGTAGTTGTGCTTAATTTACTTGGATTTTTATCCATAGTGATTATCCCGTCCCTCATATTTATAGTGGGGCTTAGAAAAAGGAGGATAAAATCATGAAAAAAATAATTACAGTGATTCTAATTTTTGCCCTCCTTCTCACCACAGGATGCTGGGACAGAAGGGAAATAAATGAGATAATATTCCCTTATTCAGTGGGGTTGGATTTGTTGGACAAGAGGAACTTTGAGGGCGGAAGGTACAACATTACATTTACATACCCTAATATAAATGCCCTGGGGGAAAAGGCAATCCAGGAGGATGTGGTTTTATTGGAAAGTGTTGAAGGAAACAATATTTTCGAGGCAACCACTAATCTTACGGACAGGCTTTCCAGGTTGATATATTTAAGGGATCTTAAAACTGTGGTAATCAGCGAGACCCTTGCGGAGGATAGCAAGCTCATGAGGGAATTAATTGACGGATTAAATAGGGACTATGTGGTAAATCAGGGATTATATTTTGTGGTGGCTGAATCTACAGCAAAGGAACTCTTAGAAACAAAGATGAAATCAAAGGAACAGGCGGAAGTTCAGGGATTGTTATATAAATTAATCAGAAATGAGCAGGATTCGACCCGGTTTACACCGAGTACACTGCACAGCTTTACAAAGGAGATGAATATGTCTGATGCCACATTAGTACCGGTTGCCGGGATTGAAGGTAAGAAAATAAAAATAGACAGAAATGCCGTATTCAGGGACTACAGACTTGCAGGTTATTTAGATAAAGAGGACAACAGGAATGTATCCCTCCTTAAAAACAAAGTAAAGGACCTCAGATTAAATGTGGATTACCAGGGTGCGGATTTGTCTGTAAGGGCACCGAGGCCCAAAGCAAAGAAAGAGCTGATACAGCAGGACGGCAAACTTAAGATGAAATATTCCATAAAAGTAAAGGGACAATTGGAGCAATTTATTGCCGGAAGAGGACATGAACTGGACAGTGAGATAAAACTCAGGAGCGTGGAAAAAGCACTGAGGAGAAACCTGGAGGAAAGTATAAAAAGAACGGTACAAAAGATTCAAAAAGACTTAAAGGCGGATCTAATCGGTGTTTCAGATTATCTGTATAAATTTGAGCCTGATACATGGGAGAGTATAGAGGATGACTTCTATGAAATATTCCCCGAGATGGATATTGAAATAAAAGCAGATGTGGAAATCAAAAGGAGGGGACTCATAAAATAAGCACAGAAAGCACCGGGGACGGTTCTTTTTGCTTTTCGAAAGCACCGGGGACGGTTTTTTTAAGCACCAGGGACTAAGCACTAGGGACGGTTCTTTTTGCACTCTGTAATTCTCGGGTATTGAGAAAGCAGTTAACCATATTTTAGGGCATGGCAGATGTTAGAAGCAAAAAGAACCGTTTGTTTGAACCCCCTTTATCACGTGGGCAACATTTGCCGATTGATTTTTTCTTTCGCTCTTTGGCCCGGAATCAGCATGAGAGTGCTATCGGTATAGTACTCTCCGGTACCGGCAGCGATGGAAGTTTAGGTGTGTGGGCTATTAAGGGTGAAGGCGGTTTGGTTATCGTTCAAGACCCCGATACCGCTGAACATGACGGTATGTTGCGCAGTGCCATCGCCACCGGGATGGTGAATCACGTACTGCCTGTCACCGAAATGCCTCGAAAACTCATGGAATATGTGACCTGTGTCTTTTGTGAATCCAATGGGGGCTGTATCCGTACTGCCCTATTGGATTCCATGCTGTTCCACCGGGGAAGAGGCCTATTCCATTGCTATTCTTCTTAAAGAGTACATGGCTCAGATGGGACTTATACATACGGTGCAGATATTTGCAACAGATATTGACAATCATGCAATCACTACGACGCGTGCAGGTATTTATCCGGCCAATATTGCTTCAGATATTTCACCGGACAGGCTGGAGCGCCTTTTTATAGCCAAATCCGGTGATGGGGCATACCGCATTCATAAGGGCGTTCGTGACATGCTGATTTTTTCCGAGCAGAACTCAAACAACAACTCTGGGCAAAGGAAGAATACCTCCAAGCTACTGTTGAAGAATTAGAAACTGCTAACGAGGAGTTTTGTTCTTCCAATGAAGGGTTGCAGTCAATCAATGAAGAGTTGCAATCCACCAATGAGGAATTAGAAACCTCCAGAGAGGAACTGCAATCAATCAATGAGGAGCTTGTTACAGTCAATGCTGAATTGCAAACTAAGGTAAGCGAACTTTCAAGATGGGTCAACCACAAGTCCTGTGAACTGCGGATGGTAAGAAAGGATGGTGAGGTGTTCTGGGCAAATTTGGCCGCCGCTATCCGGCAGGATGCCGATGGTGTATGGGCATGCCGTGTTGCACTGAACGATGTGACCGAGCGCAAATTGAAAGATGAGGAACTGGTTAGGACAAAAAAGGCTCTCGAACAAGCAAAACAGCAAGCCCTCAATCTTGTTGAAGAACTCAAAAAGAAAAGGGATAGAGTTAAAAACACTCATGGAACTGGTTGCAGAAGATTATAAAACAATTTTTGATGAAAAAGGGGTAATATTGGATGTAAAAATAATCGGCGGCCCCTGTATCTTGAAGTCGACCCTGTGCGCATAAGACAGAGCGTGGGCAACCTGCTGCGTAATGCCTTGAAATTTTCATATACGGATGGAAGGGTGCTTTTGCGATTAACAAAGGAAAAAAAATGAGGCATTAATCAGTGTAATAGACGAGGGCAGGGGAATTAAATCGGAATGTATCCCCAATTTGTTCCGATTTTTTACGCAAAAGGAGTTTTGCCGGAGGTTGTATTTTGTGATATCGGAATGCCGGAATGGATGGCATTGAAGCAGCAAAGCGTATTAGAAATGAAACATTATTAAAGGACTTATTCTTGATAGCATTGACAGGATATGCCTCAAATCGAGATGTCGAACTTATCATAGAATCAGGGTTTGACAGACACTTGGCCAAGCCTGTATACAGAGTTTCCCTTGAGAAAATCCTTGTGGATGTTCCAAAATAAACGGTGTACTTTTTCACCTACCGTATTTGTTCCCATACACAAAAAGCCCTTGCGTTACCTTTAATCAGGTAATGCAAGGCCTTAATGCTTATGAACTATTCAAGGTGCATGAAGGTGCATTAGGGACGGTTCTTTTTGCACCCTGCAATTCTCTGGTGTTGTGAAAGCAGTTAACCGTATTTTAGGGCGGGGTAGATATTAGAAGCAAAAAGAACCGTCCCCTGTGCTTTTCCCCTGTGCTTTTTTCAGTGTTTTTTTCGAAAAGCAAAAAGAACCGTCCCCTGTGCTTTTTTCCTGTGCTTTTTATAGGGTTGCTTTTATTAACCCATCATTGTCCAGTTTAGATAATTCTATAACCCTGTCCAAATCAAGGCCTAGGGCCTCTGTCATTCTTTCCCCATATTCCTTATCTGCCAAGTAGCAATGTACTGAATGACGATATTTAACATTGTCAGTTACGGAGGCTATATCCGTAGCAGTATTTTCTATCAGAAGTTTACGTTTATCTTCGGTCATAAGCCTGTATAAATTACCGCCTGCACGGAAGTTATCATCCGTAGGGTCATCCTTAGGGTCAAATCTATACATTGCACCTTCCAGGTCCAGTGGCGGTTCGGTTACATCCGGTTGGGCCGACCAATATCCATCACTATTCGGATGATATGCCGGTGTTCTACCATAGTTCCCGTCCGTACGCATCGCTCCGTCCCTATGGTATTCATTAACTTCAACCTTTGCCCGATTAACGGGTATATGATTATGGTTAACACCAAGTCTGTATCTTTGTGCATCACCATAGGAAAACAGTCTTCCCTGCAAGAATTTATCCGGTGAAAATCCTATTCCGGGAACAACATGTGCCGGGGTAAATGCCGATTGTTCAACCTCTGCGAAATAATTTTCAGGATTACGATTAAGCTCAAGAATCCCCACTTTTATCAATGGAAATTCTTTATGCGGCCAAATTTTGGTTATGTCAAATGGATTTTCATAGTGATTCTTTGCCTGTTCCTCAGTCATAATTTGCACATACATAGTCCACCTTGGATAATCCCCACTTTCAATGGATGCAAATAAATCCCTGCCATGACTTTCTCTATCCCTGCCACAAATTTCAGCAGCCTCTTCATCAGTTAGGTTTTTAATTCCCTGTTGTGTGTGGAAGTGAAATTTACACCATACTCTCTCGTTCTTATCGTTATAAAGTGAAAAGGTATGCTCCCCGTAAAAATGCATATTACGGAAAGATGCCGGAATTCCTCTATCTGACATAACTATCGTCCTCTGATGAAAACTTTCGGGAAGAAGGGTCCAAAAATCCCATTGATTTTGCGGTGAACGCATCCCTGTTCTAGGGTCACGTTTTACTGCCCGATTAAGGTCTGAAAAGTTATGTACATCCCTTATAAAAAATGTAGGGGTGTTATTGCCAACCAGATCCCAGTTTCCTTCCTCAGTATAGAATTTAACTGCTACACCGCGTATATCGCGTTCCGCATCCGCCGCACCTCTTTCACCCGCTACTGTTGAAAAACGAACAAATAGTTCTGTTTTTGCTCCGGGTTGAAGAACCTTTGCCTTGGTGTAATTACTTATATCCTCTGTAACAGTAAAGTCCCCATAGGCTCCCCAGCCTTTTGCATGCATTCTACGTTCGGGAATAACTTCCCTGTTAAAGTGGGCCATTTTTTCCATTAACCAAACATCTTGCATAACAACGGGCCCTCTAGGACCAGCTGTAATAGAATTTTCATTATCTGCCACCGGTGCCCCAACTTCATTTGTCAGTTTCTTGTGATCACTCATTATTTAACCCCCTTATAAATTTTGCTTATCAAAACAGCCAATCATTATGATTATACTGAGTCATATCTAAGCAATTAAAAATCCCATCAATACAATTGCCACATATGCACAACTTTTTGGAAGCATTAACATGCCCACTGCCGGTTTTTTATGTACAAATAATACAACAGGCATATAGCAGATAAAACTGATCAATATTGCAAGCCATAAGTAGTATAAACTCCCGCCATGGATTATTGCTCCCGTTAAAAATAATGCCATGACAATTATTCCTAATATCAGGAATGGTATATTCCTGATAATTCTCCACCTAACGGGAGAATTATTATATGTCCATTGATTATGAGGGAAAAGACACAAAATGACACGGAGTAATGCAAGTCCGTATATAATTATGGAAAGGTTATTACTGATACTGAAAGCATAATATTCTTTGCCGATTTCCCACAAAAACATATAAAAAACAGTCATGGTTATAGATGTAACAAGTTTTCCTATCCCGCATAATGCGGTGTAATCATGGCTACCTTTATCTATCAGTGCGAGAACTCGTGGGATCAGATGAAAGGAATCCCCCACACCTAAAATAAAAGACATAATTGCAAACTTCCATTTAATACTGCCTGTTTCCGCAGTCTTGTAAAGCAAACTCGCAGCAAATAATACTGTAAAAAGATATATAAGGTTAAATGCTATTTCAATGTGTCCTTTTATGCGTCCTTTGGCGTTTCCCTTTGCTGCAACTCCCATTAATTATCATCTCCCTAAAAAACTATATCTTTTTTCTGCAATCTGAATAGCCCGGAAACGTTTAAATTAATAAATGCAATAACAGGCGTTGTACCTTAGACATTGCATTTTGGATATTGTATTATTTAAAACTACATTATTTTCCTTATACCCAATTATAAGTATTATTCACTGCTAAATTTCAGGGTATAATAAAAAGCACCGGAGAAGCACCGGGGACGGTTCTTTTTGCTTTTCGTGTGGCACTGGGGACGGTTCTTTTTGCACCCCGGGGGAGATGCACTGGGGACGGTTCTTTTTGCACCATGGGGAGGGGGGATCCGGGCCTGGAGTATGGTTCCGGGTAAAGGTATGGTCTGAGCCCAAAAATTAGAAGGAAAAAGGACGCTTGAAGAAATATAAATAATTATGACTACCGAAAATGATAGAAGGGAAAAACAATGAAATATAACAAAATTGTAGAAGGAACTTTCACAAAGAGACCGAACAGGTTCATAGCACAAGTAATGATAGACGGCAAAGAAGAAAGGGTCCATGTAAGAAATACAGGGAGATGTAAAGAATTGCTTATTCCAAATGCTGAAGTCATACTGGAGGACTGCTCTCATAACTTAAACAGGAAAACAAAGTACTCATTAATAGCCGTATGGAAAGATAACATGTTGGTAAACATAGATTCACAAGTACCTAATGATGTTGTGTTTGAGGGGATTTCAGATAGCAAGATTAAGGGTTTCAAACATTGCACGCATCTAAGGAGAGAAGTAATCTTTGGCAATTCCAGGTTTGATATATACCTTGAAACCGAAAACAGCAAAGGTTTTATAGAGGTAAAAGGAGTTACTCTGGAAAAGGATGGAATATCCATGTTTCCGGATGCACCTACAGAAAGGGGAACCAAACATGTTTTGGAGATGACAGAAGCTGTTAAACAGGGGTATAAAGGTGTGATATTCTTCCTGGTGCAAATGAGAGGACCTAAAATTTTCAAATTAAATTGGGAAATGGATAAAATCTTTTCAGAAGCTGTAAGATATGCCGGTGAAAATGGGGTGGAAATATTAGCTTACGACTCCATCGTGAAAAAAAATGGCATATACCTAGGTGAACCAATTGAAATAGATCTTAATTTTTGAACATGAAAAGTACCAGGAAGAGCACGAAAAGCACCGGGGACGGTTTGGATGCACCGGGGACGGTTCTTTTTGCACCCCGGGGGAGATGCACCGGGGACGGTTCTTTTTGCACCTCGGGATATGCTGTTCACAGCAAAAACATTGTATCATGGGGGCTCTCGGGTTCCGGGTTTTTATTGAAGCCTGCGGGGCGATTGGATATAAAAGGGAGGCTATGATGAAGAAATAATCAAAAGAGGGGAAAAAACCGTTAAGAACCTTGTAAAAAGTAATCTTGTGATAGTGAGCGGATTAGCGTTAGGCTGCGATGAAATGACTCATAAAATCTGTCTAGAATCTGGTGGTAAAACAATAGCAATCCAGCCTTCACAATTAATTAAAATACATCCGGCTCAAAATCGTAGTTTGGCAGAGGAAATAGTAAACAAAGGTGGACCGCTTATATCTGAATATTATAAAGATGCTGTTTCAAAACGCGAATCAACTGACAGATTTGTTGAAAGAGACAGATTGCAGGCAATGTTTTCGAAGGCGGTTATATTGATAGCCAGTTATAGAAAAGGAAAAGGGACAGCGGCTTACATCATGCTCCCATGACACTTTTTTCATTTATAAAGACCCCTTTAAATTTTTCTAAATTAAATCTTTCTGTAAACAGATTGCATTTGCATAAAAATATATAAAATATGTTTTTTCCACAGCCGGCGAGGGTTTCAAAGTTCCCCTGTCCCTTGGCAATAATCAAATCAGCCCTGTCGATTGCTTTCTTCGCCTTTAGATTTATCTTATTAAGTTGTGTGCCGGGTATATCCGTCCCGTTTTCTATAACATTTACAACCTCACACAAACCTACCTCCCGTGCATCCGTCATTGTTACATCATTATATACCGGTTTTCCCCTGACAATTGCATCTATTTCTATATCAGGATACACTTCTTTTATTATTTTAATAAACATTTTATCGAATACTATTTCCCCTGCATTGTCTAATATATACACTATATTTTCAGCTTTTTCTAACTCATCTAAAAATTCTTTGTATTCTTGAATATCTATTTTTTGGTACCCGGCACTTTTTATTATTTCTTTTAATTTACAAATATCAACTTCATCCATAGCCCCGAAGTCAATGAAATTCCCGGCCATAGCATATTTCAACCCTGCAAGTATCCTGTCTTCCGAATTTTGTATTTCTTCAAAAATCTCATCTTCCATTGACATTATAAATTTATTATATTCTTTTTTTATGTCAAAATAAATATCATCAAACCCTAGTATACTGTTTAATTCCCTGAGTATTAAAGCATTCAAGTATGGGGATGTATCATTTTCGCTAAATGTTGAAACAATCTTGAAAACATTTTTCATAAATTTTATTTTCTCTTCTTCGTTTTCATTATATTGGCTGAATAATGAATCCGCCTTTTTTATAGTACAATATATACATTCTAAATTAATATCCATTTCTCTAATCCCTCTTCCCCTGTTTTAAATTTTTGTATCGATATAATAACATTGTAACATAAGACGGGACGGGATTTATAGCAAAATGCCCTCTGATTTGGTAGGTGCACTAGTAGGTGCACTAGGGACGGTTCCTAGCGCATCAGTTGTAGGGGTACTGAGAGGGTGCACCCCCAGCAGTGCACTGGGGGTGCACCAGGAACCGTCCCCACTGCACCCTGAGGGGTGCGCCAGGAACCGTCCCCACTGCACTGCCCACTGCACTGGCCATTGGAGTTTGTTTCCAATGGCCTTTTTTATTTTGCAAAAAATGAGAATGTTACATTTTTAATATGTATCTTGGGAAATACTAGAGTTAAGGTTTAGGATAAAATCAAAAAAATGCAGTTTAGCAGGGATATGACATATCATTGTATGTTATTAAAGATATTTCCAGTTTTCAAACAATCGAAGATATGTATTATTCCATAAACGGGGGATAGCAACCAGGTTATCAAATTTAAATAAGGAGGAGATTATTTTATGATACTGGATCCTATTATTATGCAATATCCGGATAATTTAAACAACGAGGATTTTGTAATAGCCACGTATTATTCCGTTAATAAACCGGATACCGAGATGCTCAATTATGCAGCAGCCTTGGCTATAGAGCAAACAACTGGTACGTGGACGAAAGTACCCATGGAAACTGAGGAAATCAGGGAAAGAAGCATAGGAAGGGTGGTAGGTGTTTATGAAACACCTGCATATCAACATGTGTTGCCATCCGGACTGGAGGAAAGACGATTTATAATAAGGATAGCCTATCCATGGATAAATTTCGGTTCGCAATTTGCGATGATGTTGTCAGCGGTTTTTGGAAATATATCCAGCCTTGGGAAGTTAAAGCTATTGGATTTGGAGTTTCCGAAGACATATTTGGAAACCTTCCAGGGACCTAAATTCGGGGTTCAGGGAATTCGAGATATACTTGGGGTTCAAAAAAGGCCGCTTTTAAATAATATGATAAAACCATGTACAGGATTAAGCCCGGAGGAAACCGCAGATTTGGCTTACACAGTGGCAATCGGGGGAGCGGATATTATAAAAGATGATGAATTGGTAGCAGATGTACCTTACTGTCCTTTAATTGAAAGGGTGAAACATGTTACAGAAGCTATAAAAAGGGCCGATGAAGAAAAAGGTGAGAAAACCTTATTTGCATTTAATATAACTGACAGGACGGAAAAGATGCAACAAATGGCATATGACGCTATAGAAGCAGGGGCGGAGTGCCTGATGATAAATTATAATACCACAGGGCTGGATGCAACCAGAATGTTGGCGGAGGATAAAAATATAGATGTACCCATATTAGGCCATTCTGATTTTACAGGAGCCATGTATAGTTCTCCAAGTGCAGGGTTAAGCGCAGCATTAATCGGTGCTAAACTGCCAAGATTGGCCGGAATTGACATGCTGATAGCATTAACACCTTACGGGAAATTTCCTATGATGATGGATACTTTTATTGATATCGGATACAAAATGTTAGCACAATACCATCATATTAAACCTATGTTCCCTATGCCCGGAGGCGGGACAACACAGGGGCATGTGGAAGACATTATGGAGAAATTCGGTAATGATGTAATAATAGCCAGCGGTGCCGGAATACACGGGCATAGAATGGGTGCCACTGCAGGGGCAAAAGCATTCAGACAAGCCATAGATGCTGTAATGGATGGAAAATCCGTACTTGATGTGATGGAAAAACATGAAGAATTAAGAGTTGCAATAGAGGATTGGGGTTATTACCGGGAAGAAAAGGATAGAATTTTTGATTTAAAGGAATAAAAATTAGCCGGAATATATTTGCAGCTTCAGGTTTAAAAGTATTAAAGATAAGGGAAACATTATACGAAAGGAGATTGCTCATTATGGCTAAGCGTTATTCAAGAGAGGAAGTAAAGGAAAGACTGGTAGAGGAAATTAAGGCCGGAAGGCCTGTAGTTATTGCAGGGGCAGGCACAGGCATTTCAGGTAAATTTGCCGAAAAAGGCGGGGCCGACTTAATAGGTGTTTATAATTCCGGCCTTTATAGAATGGACGGCAACGGTTCATTAGCAGGCCTGATGCCTTATGGGAATGCCAATGAAATTGTAAAAGAATTGGCGGACAGGGTATTTCCGCAGATAAAAGAGGTTCCTATGATTGCCGGTATATCCGGAAGTGATCCCACCAGGGAAATGGGACCATTTTTAAATGAATTGATAGAACTGGGATTTTCGGTAGTTATGAATTTTCCAACTGTTGGGCTGATTGACGGAAGGTTCAGAAAAGAATTAGAAGATACCGGTATGGGCTATGATAAGGAAATGGAAACACTAAAATTAGGGAAAGAAAAAGGTATGTTTACTATAGGATATGCTTTTAATGAAGAGGAAGCAGCTATGGTCGGGGAAACCGGGCTGGATGTTATGATCTGTCATATGGGCTTAACAACAGGCGGTGCCATAGGATCACAATATTCCGAAGACGTTACATTAGACGATTGCGTAGACCTGATTAACAGAATGACAAAAAAGGCTAAGGAAAAAAACCCTGATATAATGATATTTTCCCATGGAGGCCCAATTTCCGCTCCGGACGATACGGAATATGTTTATGCAAGAACAGAATCGGTAGGATTTTTAGGTGCTTCCAGTATAGAAAGAATACCTATAGAAGAACCATTACAAAATGCTGTTAAGGACTTTAAGAGTAGAAAAATCAACATAGGTTAACCTTTATTACAATAAATTCAGCGGAGGTCCGATAATATGAAAAAAATTATTGTAACAGGAATCCTGGATACAAAAGGCCGAGAATTGCAATACATAGCAGACAAGATAAAGGAAGCCGGAGGGAATCCCGTAATATTAGAGATAAGTGTTGGAAAAACTGTTGGCTGGGCTGATATTGGCTTAGAAGAAGTTTTAGGCAGGCAACAAAAAAACCTGAGTGATCTTGAAGGCTTAGGCAGATATGAAAGGGTCCCCATAATAGTAGAGGGGGCAAAAAAGATTGTTAAAGAGTTCCTGGATAAGGATGACTTAGCGGGAATAATTGCTTATGGCGGTTCAATGGGTGCTTCTATGGCAACTCAAGTTATGCATACTATTCCTGTCGGTATTCCCAAAATGATGTTAACTACAATGGCATCCGGGAATGTAAGGCCATATATAGGGACTACCGATATCTGTATGTTCTATCCCATTGCGGAAGTAGGCCTGAACAAAATAACCAGAAGAGTTTTAACCAATGCTGCTTATGGCATAAACGGTATGGCCTATTCGCCCGAATTGGAAGAAGGTGAAGACAGGGATCTAATTGGGTGTATGATGTTTGGGGTAACAACCCCGACCGTATTAAGAGCATCCGAGTATTTTGAAGAATTAGGGTATGATGTTTTGATAAACCATTCAACCGGAGCAGGCGGTATGTCCATGGAAGAGCTTATAGGCGATGGATTTATTAAGGGGATGCTGGATATAACCACACATGAAATAGTAGATGAAATGCTGGGAGGGGTGTTATCTGCAGGACCCGATAGACTTACGGCAGCCGGAAAAGCCGGAATACCGCAGGTTGTAGCACCGGGAGGACTGGATTTAATAAATTTTGGTGAAGAAAAAACCGTTCTAAAAAAATATTTGGATGAGGCCGAAAAAGGAATCAGAAACATATACAGACATAATCCTACTGTA
>CAYOQX010000024.1:0-14123 GCA_964406195.1 uncultured Alkaliphilus sp.
CTATCCAAATCAATTCCTCCCCGGTAAAAAATTCCTTAAAAACTTGCATGTATTCTATACTGTATTATTCCCGCTGTCAAGCAGATTAATTTTGGACCTTTGACATCCTCCTCTTTCATATATTAATGGAAAGAGTTTTCTCAAACCGATTCGGTGAACACTGAAAAAATATTATGTCGAAACATCCTGTCGAAATATTTATTGACAATAGGCCGGGACAGGACTAAAATGATACTCAGACGAACAATTATTTGAATTTTAAAGAGTTTTTGGAATAAAACAACATCTGAACTGTTTTTTCTAAGGGGTGAGCCTATGAAAATTCGGTCTATTGGTATAATCAGAAATTATTATACCACCCGCGTTTGGAAAAGATGTGCAGTTTTAAATTGGCTGCCATAAATTCTGTTTCTGAATAGCGGAAACGCTATTTTTTTTATATACGGCGCTATTTGTTAAAATATAAGGGGGAAGGGTTGAATGGGAAATATAAAAAAGGTTATTGCTCTTTTTTTGGCACTGCTTATGACTGTTGCACTTATTGCCTGTACACCTAGGAAGACAGAATCGGATAACGGTCCCGGTGTTTCCAACAATACCGAATCCGATAAGCCGGAAAAAGCATCGGAAATCAAGGTTGTGGATATGTTGGGCAGGGAAGTTATATTGGACAGGCCTGCAACCAAAGTAGTAGGTATCCATAATCCTACACTGAACGCCGCCGTAGTATTGGGCGGGGGGCAAAAATATTTAGCGGGCTTCGGTCCCAAAGGAATGGGCCGAGGGTTATATACCGCCGTCATGGATGATTTTGAAGGACTTCCTCAAATCGGTGCTGCGGGAAAGATTAACTTGGAGGCGGCAACAGCTGCAGGTGCCGAACTTGCCATTGTTCCCGAGAGACTTAAGGAGCAAATAGAGGAATTTGAAAGTATAGGCCTCCCCTCAATAGTTATTATCCCGGGCAGGGAAAGTATTGTTGCGGTAAAGGATACTTTGACAATGCTGGGTAAGGCCATAGGTGAAGATAATCGGGCAAATGAAATCAACAAGTTTTTCGACAAAAAAATTGCCGATGCCAAAACAATCTCCTCGGCGGAAGCAAAACCCAAACAAAAAGTGCTCTTTTTAGGCGGGGATTCCCCGCTGTCCGTTGCACCCTCCGCCATGATTCAGACGGAATTGATTGAGGCCGCAGGCGGGGAAAACGCAGTATCCGGAATTGACTCGGAAGGAGATTTTGCGGATGTGAGTATAGAGCAAATCATCACATGGAATCCGGATGTAATATGGTTTCCCGCATATGCGAACTACACCGTAAAAAATTTGATAAATGATCCGGCATGGGGCAGTATCAATGCGGTTAAGAATAAAAAGGTTTATAGGTTTCCATCCGCCCTGGAACCCTGGGATCAGCCAACTGCGGCAGTAGCACTGGGAGTATCCTGGGCAACACATAATCTCTATCCGGATTCTTATTCGCTGGACGAACTTAAAAAAGATACTGATGAGTTTTACAATTTAATTTATGGAAAAACATTTACATTGGAACAAATGGGTTTAAAATAGAGAACAGTATAACCAAATCTTTCCTTATAGTAAACACGGATGGATTTGGTTGTTTTTGAAGGGAGTTTTTATGAGGACACTTTCTAATCATCAACAAACTATATCATTATTTATGCTCTTAATACTTTTATTTTTTGTCTCGCTGAGTATAGGAAGATACAGCAACAGCCCTATTGACGCCATAAATGCGATACGCGGCAGACTGGGTACAATACCTCAGACTGATATATCGATGGAAAATATAATTTTTTATGTCCGTCTGCCCCGAATATTTGCCGCAATATTTGTCGGTGCAATGCTTTCCATATCAGGTGCCGTATATCAGGGAACATTCAGAAATCCGCTTGTCTCCCCTGACTTGCTGGGAGTATCGTCGGGGGCTTCCGTAGGTGCGGCAATCGCTATACTTCTGGGTTTCGGAATGGTACAGAGGCAAATTTTCGCCTTCGTGGGAGGTATACTTGCCGTACTGCTCACTACAACCATACCGAAACTGTTCAAAAATACTTCAAATATGATGCTGGTGTTATCCGGGATAATTGTCGGCAGTTTTTTAAACTCCCTGTTGGCTATTATGAAATTCGTGGCGGAGGAACAAACCGAACTTGCTTCCATAGTATTTTGGCAAATGGGCAGCGTATCCGGTGTTAAGGCCGGGGAACTTATTGCAATAGGTCCCGTGTTTATAATTTGTACAATTTTGCTGATTGCTCTTTCCTGGAGGATCAATATTTTATCGTTCGGGGAAGTGGAATCCAAAACACTGGGAATGAATATAAAAAAAATACGCGGTATCGTAATTATCTGCGCCAGCCTTATAACGGCAAGTGCCGTATCCATCAGCGGTACAATAGGATGGATTGGATTAGTTATTCCCCACCTGGGACGGATACTGGTAGGCCCCGACCATACCAAATTATTACCTGTTACGGTGGTTTCCGGCTCTATTTTTATGCTGATAATTGATACAATGGCGCGGGCCTTGACATCCATGGAATTGCCCTTATCAATATTGACCGGATTTGTCGGTGCTCCGGCCTATGCATACCTGTTGTACAAACAAAAGGCGGGCGGCAAGAATTTCTTGAAAGAATGAGCGGCAAGAACCTTTTAAGATAGTGGGCGGCAAAATTTTTTAAGAAAATGAGCGGCAGGAATTTTCTAAGAGAATGATAGGGTGAAAAAAATGCAAATAGAAATATCAAAATTGAGTTATGCTTATGAAGGGTCTGAAGAACTGTTCAATAATGTTTCTTTTACAATCAATACAGGGGAAGTTATATGTATATTGGGGCCCAACGGTATAGGAAAAACAACCCTTTTAAATTGTATTGCAAACCTGATAATCCCTACAAAGGGTGAAATACTAATTAATAATAAAAATATAAATGATATGGCGACCCGGGATGTGGCAAAAATTATCGGTTATGTACCGCAAACAATTATACCTTCTTTTGATTATGAGGTTTTGGAATATGTTGTTACAGGGTGTGCCCCCAGGTTGGGGACCTTTGAAAGGCCGACGGAAGAACATTATTCTATAGCTGAAAATGCAATAAACAAAATGAAAATTTCCCATCTTTCACATAAGGCCTACACTCAGATCAGCAGCGGTGAATTACAGCAGGTCAATATTGCCCGTGCCATATCCCAACAGCCGAAAATCATTTTGATGGACGAGCCTACTGCACACCTGGATTGCGGCAATCAGATAAAGGTGTTGAAGATAATAAAGGAAATGACTGAGGAAGGATACGGTGTTGTGTTTACGACCCACGACCCGAATCAGGCCCTTTTGCTTGAAACCAGAGTAGCCGCCTTCGACAAAAACGGAAGGTTTTCTTTTGGAAACTATGATGAGGTGCTGAATAGGGATTTTCTCAGGTCTATGTACGGGATTGATTTGCATTTATTCGATATTGAAGAAATAGGCAGGGTTTGTGTGGCCCCGGGACTTTAGATAAACAAACCCGCTTCGGAAATTTGGTAAGCTCTGTATGATTTCGGGCCCGCAAAACGGTACTTATTGACAATAAGGGGAAACAAAATTAGAATAGTACTAAAGCAACTGCAACTATTTAAATTGAAAGGTTGAATATTCATGATTATTGATAGAGTTTTAGAAACAGCCGCACCATATTTGGAAGGAAGGACCGTTAAGGACCTTGTGGTAGGCTTGGCATTGATCGGAGTTGAGCTGGACAACGGGAATGTAGGAGTTTCCTACACATTGAAGGAACATCTGCCCCCGGGCTGTTCGGCATTTGCCTTTGCACAGGATATCATAGGCGAAGATGCAAAAAAGGCGGCCGATTTGGCAAAACACGGGGAGGATGATGCCCAGAGAGGTGTGGGCATGGCTGTACTGACGGCGGCATCCCGCGCCCTGGATTTGAAGGATGCGGAAACCTTTAAATCAACATTCGGTATTGAGGTACTGTCAACGGATACCGTTGGTATGATAGGCTTTATTCCCTCCGCAGTCAAAATGTTTTCCGAGAAAACCGACAACATAATAATCTTTGATGAAGCGGTTTCCGAATACGGAAAGGAAGTTGGGGATGTTTACCCAATGGAGGACCAAACCGAGCTTTTACCCAAGTGTGACATTGTGGTATTGACCGGGACTACTATGATAAATCGTACTATAGATGATTTGTTAAAAACATGTTCAAATGCAAAAGGAATAGTAATGATAGGTTCCTCCACCCCGATGTTCCCCGAGGCATTTAAAGATACGAACGTTAAAATTTTGGCGGGTTCGTGGTGGGACGGCAGCCAAAAAGAAAGAATGTTTAAAACGATTTCCACTGCCGGGGGAATCTCTCATTTAAGGTATGCTATGATAAAAAAAGCGGTTCCTGTTAGAAACCCCCATCCGTGATGTTAGGAACGAGTGGGGAGGATATCAAAAGTCCGCATTTTGAACTTCGGTATTCGGTTTCGGATGCGGGCTCAGGTTGCAAATCAGCTTTGGATACGAATTCGGAAATAAATCAGCTTTGGATACGAATCAGGCCGTAAATCAATCTTGAATATAAATCGGGCCATGAAAAGGAGATTGCTTTATCTATGGGAAGACTGGAATTTTATTACGGGAGAAATAAGGTTACATCCCTGCTTTTAACAATAATGATTGCCTATTTTATTTTTATAACCCTGAACGGCGGAACCACGAATGTTGATGTACTCGTGAAATATGGTGCTTTGTTCCCCCCTTTCATTGTAGAATTCAGGGAATATTATAGATTTGTAACTTCTATTTTTATTCACATAGGGGTAGCGCATATGTTTTTTAACGGGTACGCCCTGTACATATTCGGCCCTCAAATAGAAGGTCTTATAGGATCAGAGAAGTTTCTGTTTTTCTTTTTGTTGACGGGCATAGGCGGAAATCTTGCAACATTTCTGTTTAATTTCAATTCGGTGTCCGCAGGGGCTTCGGGAAGCCTGTTTGGAATTTTCGGAGCATTTTTATATCTGATTCACAAGCACGGCGATATGGTGACTCCCGGAGGAAAGAGGCAAATATTTTCACTTCTTATTGTGAACCTGGCATTGACTTTCCTGGTTCCCAGCATAAGCACCACGGCACATCTTGGGGGACTTATAATGGGATATCTGCTATCCTATGCATTTATCGGGTAAATCACTCCAACTATTTCACAAGCAATGAGAACGTGCAAAATTACTGCTGTCCGCGGGAAAATATTCCCGGAGAGCAGTTTTATTATGCTCATTTTTAATTTTCCTAAATTGCGAACATATGGGCTGTCTACAAATTGGGGTTTTAACAACAGATTGGCATCACATCAGTATAAAATCGGGAAAAATGGGCATTTTAAATATGTAGCAAGGAGAAAGGAAAGTGATAATGTGAACAAAAAAGGGAATGTCAATCCGGTTAGAGGAGATGCCAAAGATAAGCAACTTGAAGAGCATCGTGAAACAAATACCGGCCCGGGAAAAATAATGACAAGCGACTCGGGATATAAAATTGCCAATGACCGCTGGACTTTGCGGGCGGGAGCGCGCGGCCCCCTTTTGTTGCGGGATACTAATTTTTATAGAAAACAATCGCGCTTCAACCGTGAAAGAATACCTGAAAAAGTGGTTCATGCCAGGGGTTTCGGTTTGTACGGGGAGTTCGAATTACATAAATCCATGAAAGAACACACAATGGCGGACTTTTTGCAGAAACCCGGCACTAAGACACCTGTTTTTACCCGGTTTTCTAATTTTATCGGAAGCAAAGGTTCCAAGGATACGGCAGTGGATATACGCGGTTTTGCAGTTAAATTTTATACTCAAGAAGGAAATTATGATATGTTGTCACTCCAGTTTCCTATTTTTATACTGGCGGACCCTATGAAGTTTATGGATATGGTACATGCGGTAAAACCCAGTCCAATTACGGACGTGCCGCAGGCCACCGTGGCTCATGACGATTTTTGGGATTATGTGGCAAGCAACCAGGAGTCGGCGCATATGGTCATGTGGCTGATGTCTTTGAGAGGTCGTCCGCGGAGCTGGAGAACTATGGAAGGATGGCCGATTAACGCATTCCGCTTTATCAATGAACAGGGGAAATCGACTTTTGTCAGATTTGTATGGAAACCAAAGCTCGGGGTCCATTCACTGTTGTTGAATGAGTCGGCAATTATCGGCGGTGTTGATCCGGATTTCCACCGCAGGGATATTATAGAGGCCGTTGAAAAAGGTATCTTCCCCGAGTATGAATTGGGAGTGCAATTGATTCCGAAAGAAGATGAACTCAAGTATGATTTTGATGTTTTGGACCCTACCAAATTTTGGCCGGAAGAAATAATTCCTGTTGAAATCATAGGTAAATTGACCCTGAACCGATTGGTGGATAACTTCTTTGCGGAGGATGAACAGTCATCTTTCGACCCTGCCACTCTGGTCCCGGGAATTGAGTTTACCAATGATCCTGTTTTACAGGGAAGGGCCTTTGCCTATCGGGATACGGATTATCACAGACTGGGTACGGGAAATATTAATGAAATACCGGTCAACAGGCCAATCTGTGAAGTAAATACTAACCACAGGGACGGCTTTTCCAAGTATAGAATTGATACCGACGGTTTGGCACAGCATGAAAACATGTCTGCCAATAATACACCTGCGGAGGCACCTCCAAAAAGCGGCGGGTATGTATATCACCCAACAAATGTGGACGGTTCTATAACAAGAAGGCTTCCAAGTGCTTCATTTGATGATTATTTTTCACAAGCACGTCTTTTCTGGAACAGCTTGGCGCCTTTTGAGAAGAAAGACCTGGTAGATACGTTCATTTACCATCTCCAATTTGTCAAAAACAAAGATATCAGACAGAAGAATGTAGAAATGTGGGCAAATGTGGATAAAGAGATGGCATGTATTTTTGCCGACAGTCTGAGTGTAGACAGACCGAAAAACACTAATGTATCCGAATCAGGTAATTCCCCTGCTGTCAGTATGGCAAACACAGTATTTTCAGCTGCTACGCAAAAAGTCGGGATTCTGATCGGAAATGAGTTTAACAGTAAAGAAGTGAGCAATACATTAGACCTTCTGAACAGCAACAATATATTCTACGATATAATCAGTGAAAAACTGGGTACGGTTACGGGCAGCGACGGGAAACTGCAATTAGAAGTAAAGGAAACCTTTATGACGAAATTCCCGGTGCTGTATGATGCAATATATGTTGTTGGAGGAAAAGCAATGAATCAGGCGGAATTCGATCAGAAAATTATGGAATTCTGCTATAAGACGTACAAGCATTTCAAGCCGATAGGTGTTGCAACCGGCGGACAGACCTATATCGACCAATCACAATTCAAAGATAATACGGGTATTGTCTGTGCAACGAACAATAAAAAATTCGGGGATGATTTTGTAAATGCAATAGCACAAAAACGGTTTTGGGATAGGGTATTGCATTAATCAGGAGCACAAAACAGCGCGGGGCAACACAATGCAGCCAAACTTTTATCAGACATTTATTCGGAGGGCAAACCCCTCCGTTTTTTGTTATCCAAACTTTCGGGAAAAAACAACGGTATGTTTCAGTTTTCCATGGATATGCTCCGATTTCACCAAATCAATTCCGTCAACGGCAATTTTTAGTTCCTTTAAAGATTCTATGTACTTGTCGGGATTGAAGGTCTTGTCCATTATTACCCTCCTGCCAATGGTCAGATGAGGTCTGTATTTCCTGTCCTCCAATTTAAATCCCTTTTTCAACAATAGATTGTGAAGGTCCTTCTGCATTTTAAACAGGGATTTGTTTTTCTTAAAACTGATCCAATAAATGTCCCCTCCCCTTCTTTTAAAACGCCCTAACTCGGATAATTCCAAAATAAATTCCCGGCATGATACCTGTTTAATGGCTTCCTCCACTAATCCTACCTTTGCTTTGGGAACATCCCCTAAAAATTCCAAAGTGAGATGCATATGTTCATTTTTAACGAACCTGCCCTTTTGGGAATGTTTTTTGATATCCAGTATTATGTCTTGAACCCGGTTTTTCAATTCTTCCTTGAAATTTACAGCTATAAATAATCTCATGTATATCTCCTTTCCAATTCAAAATGCGAAAAATAACGGACCATGCAGTTTTTACGTGTTTTGCATGACCTTTCTATACTCATCAGCTAATATCTTTGCCGTATCAAAATCAATCCTTTCATCTATTGCAAATCTCTTTATAATTGCAATATAGGGATCCTCATCGATTTTTTCTTCGATTTTAATTTTTTGGATAATTTTGTCCAACCTGAGCCTTACGGTCGGATAGGTGACCCCATATTCCTTTGCAATTTCTTTTAGCGAGCCCGATACTAATATGAATTTTTTTATAAAGGTGACATCCTCATCTTCCAGATTAACCATCCAATCCGGAACTATATCTATGCCCATATTTCAACCTCCTTTAATAAAGTTAATTGTATGCTTTAATATTATTAAAGTCAATATGAATATAATTAAAGAACAAATCCCCGTCGGCCGATTTCTTGTTTAGTCGGCGACAGGGATTATTAATCAAATATTTCCGGTTAGAAATATATTTTATTCGAACTGTTGTGTGTTTTGTGCGATTGTATTTTTATAGATATGGATGCTGTTCCCAATAGCATGTCGGTTTCCTCCAATAGTCATTGGCTGCGGCTATAGTTTGGAATTCCGTGGCGACAACCTGACTTGCAGCGATAAGGCTGTCGGGATCTACGGAATATACTCTGCGGCCGCATGCAAGGATGGTCGGGTTAGGCTGAATATTGTGAACCGTATGGCGAGCTATAAGCATTGCCAGGGCACGCCCCTCCTCGGGGGTTCGGGTAATCAACGTTCCGCCCGGTATCATAACCAATTCGGATTCAGGCAACCTGTCCGGAGGACAATCTATGCAGCATTTGCCGACCGACACAGGGTTCGACAAACTGCCCGGTGAATAATCTATGCAACATTCATCAACCGACCCGGGTCCCGGCAAATTGCTTGATGAATAATCCATACCGTATTCATCAACCGCCTCGGCTTCCACGGGAAGGCCTACAAAATATCCATCAACAATTTCGGATTCAGGAAGATAATTTATAGTATTATCTTCAATCGTTCCGGATTCCGGGGAATAGTTTATGGGATATTCATCAACCGATTTTGATTTCGATGAGTAATCCGCAGAATGTTCCCCGACTGATTCCGACAAATGATTTATACAACATGTTCCCACTGATTTCGATTTCGGCCAGTAACTCATACAACATGTTTTAACCGGTTTCGATTCAGGCAAATAATTCATAGCATCACTCCTACCTCTATTGAATTTCCGAGGGTAGTCCATACTGCACTGTGATTTCATTAAAATTGTACCCTCGATTCAATATACTCCCGGGAGCATTTTTGGTTCCAATCAGGCTGTGGTTTTATAAAAATTGTGCGCTTGATTTAGTATGCTTAATGGATATTTTCAGTTCCGATTGAAGTATAATTTTAACGATATTGCCCAATCTAGATCAGTTTGAATTTCATTTCCCTCATGAATTGCAGTAAATCGATGCACCTGATGCCGAATTCCAAACAGACGTCGGGTATCGGTATCCTCCCTCTGGAATCTGACGGGTGTTTTTCGCATGTCACTATGGTGGAATCATAAGCCAACCCATAGGCACAGAGCCAGGAATCCGCTGTAGAGGCAAATTCACGTTTCTTGGACTGTTTATATTTTTCACTTTTATTAATATTGTTGATTATGTGTCTATATGATTTTATCACCGCATCTTCCGGTATCCCCAATACATTGAATCCATCTTTGTTTTCCGAATACCAGTCCGCCAGCTCGTCCCTGCCTTTTAAAATTTCATCGCTGACACCTTCTATGAACACTATTTTGGGTGATGCTTTGTCGATCAATTGTTTCCAAAATCCCGGGGCAATGTCAAACGGAAACAGGGTTCTGTGAGCGGTAACCAGGACATCGGAATCTATTAAATACTTATTGTTCATATCCAATTATGCTCTCCCTTAAAGTATTGTAATTTTTTGCACTGATATTTAACAAATTAAGTGCATGGCTGTAGCTCATTTCGCCGGATTCCACACTCTGAACAACGGACCTTATAAAATTATCGCTGAAACGGGACCTATAGGTGGCCCAGTAATCACCGCCGGTGGATTTTCTTGCTTTAGCCTTTCTTTCCAGGTCTTTTTTAATTGATTCCTCTACCTTGGATATAAGGGTGTTGTCTATCAACCCCAGTTTTTCCAACCTTAGAGCCAGGTATAACCTGTCCACGTGAAATAATTTACTAAGTTCCCTTATTTGGCCCAAACCCTTGTCTTCTTCATCCCAGCGGCCTATCAAATGGGACTCCGGCATCAGAAATTCTACTGCAATGTTGTGAACTTGTTTTTCCGATTTATCATCCATACCCGAACCATCGCCGATAAGAACATCATCCTCGCCAGATAACACACGGATATATTCATATATCAATGTAAATATCCTTCCGGCCTGGCTGTCATTCCTGTTTATGAAAATCAGCGGGGCCAATTCATCGTACAGCACAAAACCCCTGAATTCGTTTATGTCAAGTTTTCGGTGGGTGTTCAGACCCACTACTCCGTTTTGCATCACAATAATCCCTTTGAGTTCCATTTTCCCCCTCAGGAAATTGTAAGCGAGTCTGCCCGCTTTGAAATTTTCATACCAAAATTCATCTATATCCAAAAAATCCTTGGTCAGTTCGGCAAACTTCGGGACATTGTTTCTATCCGCCGTGTTAATGTTGTCGGGGATTATTTTCTCCCAACCTCTGCCCTGTCTGTGCCGGCCTATCCAATCCTGCCTTCTGCCCATATTGTATATGGTGTCTTTTAGATTTTTGCTTATGTCGGGCAACTTATCCGCAATAGTTTTAAATTCGGTCTCTATGATATCTGATTTTGGAGGCTCGTCTAAAAACATATAACCCAGGGGAACCTTCAAATAATTAGCCAATCTTTCCAATTGTCTGAAAGTCGGTCGGGAAATTTGATCCACCCAATCCTCGATTCTATTAAATCTGGCCTTGATTTCTTCAAAATCCTTCTGGGATTCCATTATTGCCCACTCGTAAATTTGTTTATTTACCCTTATCCTATTATCCCTGCCCATGTCGGATCCTCCTTCCTCGTGTTTTGATTATACAAATAATCTCCCCTGATTTGGTGTTTATTAAACAATAGGCTGCGAAAATAGGGATGGTTTGTGTTTTTTATGTTGACGTTCCAACAGCACGAATTATTGTTCTAAATAATTGCGGTTCAGGATATACCTTACAGGGTTTTTGTTTATTTTATTTAACAATTGAAGTTTAAGGTGTAATTCAACAGCTGTCTTCATAATCCCGGTTGAATCCCTGTCATCTTTAATAAGCAAAAAGGACCGTCCCCTGTGCTTTTCTGTGCTTTTTTAGGATGTGGCTTTGTACATGATGAAGTCTTCGTATCCTACCACAACTTTGTAGTATCCTTCCAGCATTTTGTCCGTGTCGCTGTCGCCGGTGTCAATTAACATTGGACTTCCGAATATTGTGTTCAGTTTTTCCCTTGTCGATACGACAATAATGTTTTCTTTTTGTACCTTGTTCAGGACTTCGGGGCTCAGTTGTTGGTTCCCCCGACCGAATATGTGGCCCTGGCCTCCGATGATGGTTAGGATGATTTTTGCTTTTTTACCTTCTATTAGGTTCAGCAGTTCTTTTTCGCTTACGTCGTTGGCCACCAGTTTCTTTTTGTGCACCACGTCCATACCGAGTAAGGTATTTTCCAGGCCCATTTCCTCCATAATCGGGCGAGTCGTTGTTCCCGGTCCAATTATATAAATGTAGTCGTCCGACATAGTATCTAAAATATAATAGACTATACCGTGCAGTGATGCTTCCTCCGTTTTTATCCCGCCTGATTTTCTGCTTTGAACATATCTTTTCTCAAACGGAACTTTGAGGTAACCATATAGCCTTGCTATAACCCTTCCTTCACGAAATGCATCTTCATCTATATCCATAACCTCTAATTCTTTAAATTCAATTACTCTGCCCTGAACAAAAAGTGATATTAATTCACCTGCTCTTTTAGGATTTTGACCGTAAACAGCGGAATGGATTTTTACCCCCGTCGGAATTCCCAAGGCGGGGATATCGATACCTACTGAATCGTATATATCCCTGGCTGTTCCGTCCCCTCCTGCAAACAGTATCAGATCTACACCTAATTCTTTCATGTCCTTGGCGGCATTTTTAGTATCCTGCGGGGTTGTATTGTCTTTATCCACCGAACCGATTACCGTAGGTTCAAACCCGCAGGCATTTGCCGCAGTTTCCCCCATTTCCCCCGGATATGTTATTATTTCCACCTTATCCTTAAATGGGGATATCTTTTTCAGGGCCTGTATGGTTCTATTTGAAGACCTGGGCTTTGCTCCCAGTGCCCTGGCTTTCTCCAATATTTCCAAACCGTCACTACCCTTTAATCCTACACTTCCGCCCATTCCTGCAATGGGATTAACGATTAAACCTATTTTCTTCATAAAGTCATTCCACCTTTTCTGTAGAAGCAGCGGGAAGCATCGAAAAGCACAGGGGACGGTCCTTTTTGCTTGTTTTACCCGAAAATCACAAGGAAAAGTACAAGGGAAAAGCACAAGGGACGGTCCTTTTTGCTTCGCATGCAATTTTAAAACCCCTATTTAAAACCTCTATTATTTATATTCATCATTTATATTTTTGTTAAATGTCCGATCGTCATCAGTATGTCAAGTCAAATTGCAAGTTGGCCTAAACCGAGGTCCAGGCCAACTCGCCTAACAAGTAACTGTGTTTTATCTGTGTTTTTTCAAATAGGCGGCCCAAGTGGTTGCCCATTTTTCCGGATCATCCAGTGATTCTTCGTCATCACGTCTGTGTGAGGATGAATTATGCGGTGCTGTTTTCAGTATTTCAGGATCTGAATAAGCCTCGTCTGATAGTCTTTGCAGTATCGCTGCATATTCATCTATGTCATCTTTAGAATATGTTTCACACGGCTCCAGCGTCATCGGTTCAGGTATTAACCACGGATGGTGACTTGACCAGAAACTGGGGATTCCGTAATCCACTATTCTCGCATTCATATCATCCGAGCCGATTCCGGTTTCCTCCTGCAGTTTTTCAAAACTGTATCTTATCTGCTCTTGTCGGATAATGTCATTGCCTTGATATGCGCTTGAAATCCCGCGGATTTGAAGTACTTTTTTCTCAAGATAGTTGTTGTTTATTACGGAAACATCAGCGCACTCGCGCAACCATTTTGCACCCATTGCCGCTGTCCAGGCATAGGCCCTGAGTATAACTCCGGAAACACCGACAAAATCTCTGACCTTACCTATTGATTTTTCAACATCATAGTTCAGGTAATATTTTTCACCGTCATATTCTACCAACGGTACGGGAAGGTATTTTGCCAATTCTTCTTTAACACCGAGTGCACCCGAGGCCGGTCCCGAGCATCCATGCGGGGAACCGAAGGTCTTGTGCACGTTAAAGTGGCACATGTCGAATCCCGCTTCTTTTGCTCTGGCTACTCCCAAGAATGCATTTGCATTTGCCTGGTCATAGAAGCATAATCCTCCGACATTTCGAACAATCTCGACAAATTCATCAGCCCTGGGATTGTACATTCCCAAGTCTTCCGGATTGGTCATAAAGATTGCGGCGGTTCTTTCCGAAACCGCTTCTTTTAGAGCTTCAATATCGGGAAGTCCTCTTTCATCAGGATAAATGGTTATTATTTTATATCCTGCCGTTGCCGGTGTTGCCGCATCTGCCGGGTGTGAAAATATGGTTGTTATTATTTCGTCCCTTGTGTCAGCCTCACCCTTATCCTCCCAATATGCCCTTACGATGGCGGCGGCTGTATAAATTGCCTGGCTTCCCCCGCCCGGTTGCAATGTAAACCTGTCTAAACCCGAAACTTCTTTTACAACCTTTTTAAATTTATGATATACTTTATAATCTTTAGAACTTTTATTA
>CAYOQX010000025.1:0-9639 GCA_964406195.1 uncultured Alkaliphilus sp.
TGCAAAGCCATTGATAAGGATATGGAAATCCAGGATATAATGTTGGTCAAAAAAACAGGTGGAAAATCGGGCGTATATATAAGAAAAGGATAATCCAAGGGAAACAGCTGCATGCTTTTTATCAAAGCAGGTAGCTGTTTTTTTATTGCTTTGTTTCTATTATCTTTAACAGTGCCCTGTTTAACAGACTGACAAAAAACACAGGGTACTGGCAGAAAATCTCTGATATGGGGAGTCTGTTATATTTACTATACACATAATATTTTTAATTGAATAAATTAATAATATGTATAAATAGTGAAACTTTACCGAGGTTATGGAATACCGGGTAATATAATATATATTTGAGGAGAGGAGAGGTTATAATGGTGAGGAAAGGGAGTGTTAAAAGGCTCCTGCCGGGGAGCAACACATCCATCGGATTTTATTCGTATTTCGAGTATATTATAAATCAAAAGGAAGCAAAAAAGATTTTCTATCTCAAGGGTGGGCCCGGTGTAGGAAAATCCTACATGATGGAAAGGATAGGCTATGAAATAATTAATAAAGGATTGGATGTAGAGTTTCATCATTGTGCCGCGGACCCGGAGTCTATTGATGCAGTTGTTATACCCGACATAGGAATAGCAATGATAGATGGCACAAATCCTCATATGGCTGATCCTAAGTATCCGGGTGTTACGGGAGTGACGGTTAATTTAGATAAATTTTTAGACGAAAAAGGACTAAAGAACGTAAAGGATGAAATCATACAATTTACGAAAGATAACAAAGATATATATATACGCGTATATAAATATCTCACTGCGGCAAAGCTGATACATGATGATATTGAATGGATTAATAGCTATGCTGTTGATTTTAATAAAATTAAAAAAGAAACAGATAGACTGATAAATAAATATTTGGACATTATTGAGAATAAAAACAAACCCGGTAGGGCGAGGCATCTTTTCGGGAGTTCATACACACTAAAAGGCAGGGTTGATCATGCGGAAACATATATAGGTATAATGAAAGAGATTGTCTATATAAAGGGAGATGAGGGTACCGGCAAATCGACTTTATTGGAAAAGCTGTCGTCTGAAATACTGAACAAGGGTTACAATGTAGAAATTTATCATGAGCCGTTGGTACCGGAAAAAATGGAATCCATTGTTATTCCGGAACTTAATATGGCCTTTACAACAAACAATAAATTTGTCGGTAGGAAAACGGTTGACCTGGATATACATATAGACAAAACAAAGATTAAAAAATATAAAGAAGAATTAAAAAATAGTAAAACAATTTTCAACAGGCTGTTGAATGATGCCTTTGTCTATTTAGAAAAGGTAAACAATGCTCATAATAAAATAGAAAAATGCTATGCATCAAACATTTTTTACGAGGGTTTAGACAAGGCCAGGGAAGATATATTGAAGGAAATAACCGAAATGATATAATTAGAATTAAAATAAGAAAGGTTTAAACCTTTCTTATTTTAATTTTTTGAATCGGTGTAATTATACCGACGGTACAGTTATATTAAGTGATGAATCTGTTTTATTAACGGGGGCCTGATGCGACCAGATGCTTTCACCATCGCTGAATATAACAACAGTTTGTTGTAAGTCCGTACGATAAATAAATGTTCCAAATTCATTCAGGCGTGCTATGATATCTTTGTGGGGATGTTCATAGATATTATCTTTGCCGGATGAAATAAGAGCAATCTCAGGGTTAACACAGTCCAAAAATTGTTGGGTTGTTGATGTATTACTCCCATGATGTCCAACATTTAATACATTGGCAGTCAGATCATCTGCATTATACGTATTTATCAGATCCATTTCCGCCTCATACTCCATGTCGCCGGTAAATAAGAATGATTTATTTTTGTAGTCTAACCTGAAAACAACACTCCACAGATTCAGATTATCCCCATAATCTCTCACAGGGCCCAAAAAATGAAGTTTAATATCTTCTGTGAATTCAATAGTGCTGTTTGGTGTAAGGGGGCTGATAGTAAGCCCGTTGGACTTAATGGCAATAAGTAATTTTTCAAATGTTGCGCTGGTGTGGTGTTTCCGAGGCATAATAATTTTATCTATTTCAAAGTTGTTGATAATTTCGGGTATGCCTCCTATATGGTCGGTATGTGGATGAGTTCCTATAAGAAGATTAATTTTTTGAATTCCATGTTTTAATAAATAGGACTTTACCTTTTTGCCCTGGGAAATTTCGCCCGCATCGACTAAAATTGTTTTATCATCAGGTGTTACTATTAATATGCTTTCTCCCTGTCCTACATCAATCATGTGAATTGATAGAGCATCAGGAGCTTGATTGCATCCAATTGCTACAAACAAAATTAAAAATAGCATAATAATAAACATGGCAATGGACTTAATGTTAATTTTCATATAACCTTTCCCCCAATATACAAAGTATATGATATATTTAACCATATATTAATAATACACTATTATATGATCCTTCGTCAGTGCTTTCGGTGTTTTAAGGTCTAATCCGGGTAGAGTTATCGATAAATAGTCCAGGGAAAGGGTATGATACAAAAGATTAAAATAAGGAGGAATAAACTTGAATCCAATTGTAGAATGTATTCCGAATTTTAGTGAAGGATGTTACAAAGAAATAATTGAAGCCATCGCGGATACGGTTAGGGCTGTCGAGGGTGTTAGACTTCTGGATTATTCCGGAGACGCAAGTCATAACCGAAGTGTTTTTACTTTTATAGGAGACCCCGAATCGGTGAAAGAAGCAGCCTTTATGTCTTGCAAAAAGGCTTCGGAATTAATAGACATGACACAACATTTGGGAGGACACCCACGCATGGGTGCAACCGATGTTATCCCACTTGTTCCTGTAAAAGATATAACTGTTGAGGAATGTGTGGAGCTTTCCCGGGAATTAGGCCAACGGATTGCAGATGAGCTTTGTATACCTGTGTTTTTATATGAGGACTCCGCTGTTAAACCCGATAGAAAAAATCTTGCTACTATAAGGAAAGGACAATTTGAAGGAATGGCAGAAAAATTGAGGGATTCCGACTGGGTACCGGATTTTGGCAAACCGGAAATTCACCCGACAGCGGGTGTAGTAGCCGTAGGAGCTCGTATGCCCTTAATAGCCTTTAATATTAACTTAGACACGTCGGATATACATACCGCCAATAAAATAGCCAAATCTATTCGCGAGAGCAGCGGAGGTCTAAAACATGTAAAGGCCATAGGGGTTATGCTTGAGGAACAAAACATAGCACAGGTATCGATAAATATGACAAATTATAAAGAAACTCCCTTGTACAAGGTTTTTGAAATGGTCAAAATAGAAGCAAAAGACTATGGTATAAACATAGTAGGCAGTGAAATCATAGGATTGACACCGATGAATGCCCTTGTCGATATAGCGAAATACTATTTGCAGTTAGATGATTTTGATACCGGCAGGCAAATATTAGAAAATTACCTTATATAATTCTATATACCACCGTTTAGGCTGAACGAAGGATCTTAAACCAAATCAATCTTTTTGATTTTTATGCAGTCAATATTGCTTCAACAGTTAACAAATTGTGTCAGGCATGGTAGAATATATAAGAGAAATAATAAATGTTCTCGAAAGTGGTGATTAATATTAAATTGAACATATTCTTTTATAGCAAAATGGACAGAGTTAATTTTTTGGAAGAAAACCTGGGAATTAAAAATATAAACAAGGATGCTGTAAAATCTTCGATTTCTACAATATTCGGTCTGAATAGTTTTAGATTCAAAAGGAGTTTCAAAAGAATTCCGGGTTATTGGTTGGAGTTGATTTTTAATAAGGGCCAAAGCGGCAGTGATCTATATAACAGATTGATACAAAAAATTGCACATGATAAAAAAGGCAATTCCGTTTTCTATCCAACGACTGATTTGTCTCCCGGACAATTGAAGAGAGGTTGGATTGATAAATATAATTTTTGTATCAATGACCAAGATCAAGATAAATGGGAATTATTTTTCAAGGAATTAAAGGAACATATGAAATGCAGGAGAATGGACAATGTGTTTGTTGGATTAAATCTGATATTGAAATATAATCCGTTTTTCTTAAAGAAACAAAAACGTTATTATATATTTGAAAAACTGGCTTATTACTATGAACAACAGGATAGTATTGTAAAGGCAATCAAATGCCTGAAGTTGCAGAGCCTGTTGAGTCCTGAATCATTAGAACCCTATTTAAATATGAGCAGCTTTTATATTATAAATAACATGGAGGAAAATGCAATACGGATATGTAAGAAAGGATTAAAGAAAAATCCCGGTGACCAATATTTAATAAGTAATTTGGTTATAGCACTCAGTAATATGGGCAATCACGATTCCGCACTGGCTTTTTTGGAACGAATGTTGGAGAATGATAACAGGAACATATTATTTTGGAAATTGGCCGGGGATCTATATTATGAAACAGATGATAACGAGGAATCAATTAATTGTTACAAAACCGTGTTAAATATAAGGGATAGAAATACAGAAAACATGCCCAATTTTTATGGGGAAATATATAATTCCATAGGTACATGTTATTTTGAGGAGGGGAAATATAACAGGGCAGTTAAGTATTACAAAAAGGTACTATCATATAACCCCAACGATAATTATGCTCTTCTGAGCTTATCGCAAATTTATTTTTATTACTTAGGGGATATAGACACAGCTTTGTGCTATACCAGATTATTAGTAGACAGGGTTCCGGATGACGGGTTTGGACAATACCAATTGGGTATCATATATTTGGAATATGGATGCATAGAAAAATCAAGATGGCATCTATACAAGGCCCGTCGTTTAATACCTGATTATGCTCCTGTTCACGATGCTATTGAGATGATAAGAAACACCCGCTAAGCTGAACAACAAAACCGGCTGGCACAGCTTAAAACAGTATTATATAAGGGAATTATATGCAGGTAGAAAATACATGAGTATTGGGAGGGATGTAATTGAAAAGACCCTTTGTTGTCTTATGTATTTTCCTTTTTGCTGGAATAATGGGCTCCTATTTTTTAAACTGTTTTATACCTATATTTTATGTTATTCTTTTTGCTTTAACTGCTTTAGTTTCACTTTTGTTTTATGAAAAGGCATTTAATGTGCTGTTGATGCTTACTATTGTTACTTTAGGTGTATATCTGTATGGGCAAAGTATAACAAATGATAGACTGTTGGAACCCCTTACTTCGGATTCAATAATGAGGGTTAAAATTTTGAAAGAAGCACCCCTTAGGAAGGGTTATAGTGAATATGAAGTAAAAATAATTTATATATTTATGGATGAAAAGTGTACGGGAATCAAAATCGGTCAAAAAGCACAGCTGAATATATATCAATCTTCAACCGAAAATATTTTGCCTGTAGAAGGTGATATAATAGAGATAAAGAATACCGACATCAAAGAATTGTTAGGGGATTATGAAAAAAGTACCTATGAAGGATATGAACTGTATTTAAAAAGCAGGGGTTTGGAATATATATTAAACATAAATGCAGGAGATGCGGAAATAATTAATCCGGATTTTAAATACATGGATATATACCAAAATAGTTATAAAACCAAACTTTATTTGGAAGATTTTTTGGACAGCACATTAGATTTTGAAAACAGCGATATATTAAAAAGTATTATTTTCGGCAATCAAGGCTATTTATCAAAGGATAAACTCGATATATTCTCAAAATCGGGAACGGCACATATAATGGCAGTTTCAGGGCTCCACATAGGATTAATGGTGATAATAATAGATAAATTTCTGAAATTAATTAAGATAGGTAAAAATAAGAGAATTTGCTTGACCATAGTTGTTATAGTGTTTTACGGTTACATGGTTTATTTTCCTGTATCTATAATGAGGGCAGGACTTATGTACTTATTATATATAATTGCTTATTTTTTACACAGAAGGTACGATAGCATAAATGCGTTGTTTTTTATAGGGTTTATATTATTGATCTATAGACCTGTGACTATATTTTCTGTTTCATTTCAACTGTCGTTCATTGCCACTCTGAGTATTCTGGTGTTGGGTCCTGTTCTGAATAAGAAATTAAACAAGGTGTTAGGCCCGATATCTTCACCGGTATCGGTTACATTGGCGGCCCAAATAGGGACCCTTCCTGTTATGGCGTATCATTTTGGCCAGGTATCATTGATTTCATTTATAACAAATCTTTTGATTATTCCTATAATATCTCCTATGTTGTCAATAGCATTCGTTAGTATCTTAATTGGAATTATATCTTTCAAATTGGGTTTTTTGATAAATAGAATAACCAATCATCTTTTAAACTATATTAATTGGATTACGGAAAAATGTGTAATGATTCCATATGGGAGCCTTGAGGTTGATGGAACCGGGTTCATACATATATTTTGTTACTATGTTGTGTTGGGCATTATTTGTGTATTACTACATAAAAAAGATAACTTACCTGAAAGAGGGTCGGTGAAAGTACATGAACTATAAAAAAATAATAAATTGCATTGAAAAAAATGAAATCAAAAATATATATTTATTTTATGGTGAAGAAACCTATTTGATTAATAATATTCTGGAAAAACTTAAAACACAACTGATCGAACCGGATTTTGAACAACTCAATTTTACAGCTATCAAGGGTGAGGAGGCTGGTTATCAAACAATAGTTGATGCTTGTGAAACCTTACCTTTTATGACTGAAAAGAAATTAGTATATGTAAATGGACTGGATATTTTTCGGGGAAAATCCGAAATATTTTCAGAAGAGGAAGAGAAAAAGTTTGCTAAATACATAGTTCAAATTCCCCAAAGTACAGTTGTTGTCTTTTATGGGAATCCTTCAGTGGATGGTAGAAAAAGAATTGTAAGAGAAATTAAAAAACATGGGGATGCTGTAGAATTTGTTAGGCTGAGGGAGTATGAATTAAATGAATGGATAAAATCAAGATTTAATTCCCTGGGTAAAACTATAGGGGCCTGGGAATTGGCTCTGTTTAAAAACAACTTGGATTATTTTGGAAGAAACCCTTCGCAGGATCTTTTTGGTGTGGACAACGAGATAAAAAAACTGGTATCATTTATGGGTGAAAAAACAGAATTGGAAAAAGAGCACATAGATAAGGTGATGGGATCAAATTTTCATAATGATATATTTAATTTTCTTGATTCCATAGAAAAACGTAATTTTTCTGAATCTGTCAAAAGATTAAACCATATGTTAAAAAATAAGGAGCCAATCCTAAGAATATTGACCATATTGGGCAACCAGGTAAAAAATATACTTTCGTCAAAATTATTATTGGAAAAGGGCTACTCCAGTAAAGAAATAGCATCCGAACTGGAAATACATCCCTATGTGGCCTCAAAATGTGTTTCACAGAGCAGACGGTTTAGCATAGGGCGCCTGAGGGTACTTCTGAATTTATTGCTGGATGCCGATTTAATGATTAAATCAGGAGGAATGAAAGAAGAATTGATTATGGAAATGTTAATTTTGAAAATATGTCAATAGAAATATCCCAAAAAATTAAAAAAGCGTACCGTATTATTGCACGCTTTAAAGGGTAACTATATTGCTTCGTTTAATCTTCTGGCAAGTTGAGAAACTTTTCTTGAGGCCTTGGATTTGTGAATGACTCCCTTGGCTGCTGCCTGATCAAGTTTCTTTTCAACAAATCTTAATCTCGCCTTTGCTTCTTCATAGTCCTTGGATTCCATAGTTTCCTCAAATCTTTTGATTGCGGTCTTAAGTTGAGACTTAATTATTTTGTTTGTTTCAGTTTTCCTAGCGGTAACCCTGATTCTTTTTTGCGCTGATTTAATATTTGCCAACATGCTCACCCCCTCATACATCCTTAACATATGTAATTTTATCAGAAACTTAGGTATGATGCAATAAAAAATATACTTAATACTTAATTTATTGACATTAGGTAACAGAATTATACCTTATTTGTTTTTTAGCACATTAATATATCCAAACATACAGATAATAGATTTAAGTGGTTTAAATATTAAAAATTACGCAAGGATGGTGAAGTGTGGTGTTTCAACTCAGAACGGATCTGGCATTGGAAGCCAGAGAAATACACAAGGAACGAAATAAGGGGGAAATCCCGGGTATTCTAATGGATAAACAAGAAATAGGAGACACTTTAATCACGCGGGTAGAAGTATTAGATAGTATAGGGGCCGACGCTATAGGAAAACCAAAGGGAAAATATGTTACATTGGAAAGCAGCAGCCTTAGGAGAGCCGATGCTGATTTCAAGGATGAGATAAGCAAACTATTGGCAAAAGAACTCAGGGCTATAGTACCCAAAAAAGAAAATATGAAGGTGCTTGTAGTGGGATTAGGAAATTGGAATATAACCCCGGATTCTTTGGGCCCCAAAGTTGTGTCAAAAATTTTTGTTACACGTCACTTGTTTAAATTTTATAATAAAGAAAAAGATACAGATGTTATAGAAATGAGTGCAGTTTCTCCCGGAGTAATGGGAACTACGGGATTGGAAATCAGTGAAGTAATAAGGGGAATAGTTGATAATTCAAAACCGGATTTTGTTATTGCGGTAGATGCATTAGCCTCAAGAAAGGTGGAGAGGATCAACACAGCAATACAAATTTCTACCACCGGAATTAAGCCCGGTTCAGGTGTAGGAAACGAACGAAAGGCTTTAGACGAGAAAAATCTGGGGGTGCCTGTTATCGCAATAGGTGTACCAACTGTGGTGGATGCCGCAACCTTGACCAGTGATACTATAGAGATGGTCATTGATGCCTTTTCCAGACAAACGAAAATCGGTTCATCATTTTATAATATGTTGAAAGAGCTAAAAGAAGAGGAAAAATATGAGCTTATTAAGGAAGTATTAGAACCATATAGTGCCAATATAATTGTTACTCCCAAAGGAGTGGATGAGATAATTGTCAATCTCTCGCAAATTATTGCTAATGGCATTAATATCGCCTTACACCCAGGAATCGATTTAAAAGATGTTAATCGGTATATACATTAGTTAGTAATAAAGCACCTATTACTCTCATAATTATTATATAGTATAAACTTAGTGTTTGGTTCACAATCGGTTTGTTGTATAAATCGTAAGGGACCATAAAAGGGTAGGTGCTTTATTTGGGCAAATACAGGAAGGTATCAAAAAGTTTCCGTAGTATTATTATATTATCGTTGATTTTGCTGGTATTGTTATCAATACCAAGGTTTATATTTAATGACAGGCTTTTAGATGTGGGGAACGGCAAGAATTATAAAAACAGAATTTTAAATCTGGAAAAACATAGAGAAATAGATAGTAGCTTCTTCATAGGGATAATCCAACACATATTTCCTAATAAAAAACCTCCGAAACAAAGCAAACCGATACTTTCACTCGAGGATTCAAACACTTCTTTCTTCTCAAATATATTCAAAATAGATTTTAACAGTCCGTTGACTTTTATACAGGCACAGTTTCCGGTTGTAACCGCACACCACGATGCACTGATTGCCGATATATCTGACAGCGAAAACGAACAGACGGAAGAAGATTGGTCGAAAGAAATTCATCTTGTTGACAGCTAACATATATAACTGACAACAATAAGACTGC
>CAYOQX010000025.1:9649-14082 GCA_964406195.1 uncultured Alkaliphilus sp.
AAAAGTGTCGGGAACAAACACAATACTGACAAAACTAAGTCGGAAAATTATGATGGTGGAATAGATGGAGATATATGTGAAATAGGTGACAAGGATGTTGTCGACAGTCTGAACCCAACATTTGCAGCCGATCTGAAAAACATCCCGAAGCCGAAAGCCGTAAAAGTTAAAAAAAACAAACCAAGCATTCTGATATATCATACCCATGGAACTGAATCGTATAAACCGATAACTGAGGGGAACTATCACAGTTTAAAAAAAGAATATACCGTGATAGGGGCTGCGAATGTTATTGCTGAAGAATTGGAAAAAAAGGGTTACAATGTAATACATGATACAACGTACCATGACTACCCATCATATAGCGGGTCTTATAACAGGTCTGCCGACACAGTCAAATCAATACTTAAAGAACATCCCTCTATAGAAGTGATTTTGGATGTACATAGGGATGGATATGAAAAAATAGATACCCGAAAGGATAGGACAAAATTAATTGCAAACAGTAAAGTCAAAATAAATGGTCAAAATGTTGCACGTTTTCAATTTGTTATAGGTGCTACAAGTAAAAACAGAAAAAAAGTTGAGTGTTTTGCTCATTTCGTAAAAGCTGTAAGTGACAGCAAATATCCGGGTTTTAGTAAAGAAATTCTGGTTAAACAGTACGGGAGCTACAATCAGTATCTATCCGACCATTCAGCACTGATAGAACTTGGGGCCAATTCTAATACTATAGAGGAGGCCAGGAGAGCAGGCTATTATTTTGCGGATATCATTGACGAGGCATTGAAATTATTATCTGAATAAGTTTAAAAATTGCAAAAGGGTCCACAATATTAATGGTGATGTGGATGAGCAGGGTAGAACGCAAAAGAACGGAAAGGAAGTCCAAAAGATGTTTCAGGATATGTATATTTGTACAGATTGTTTTATTGGTCTGTGGTTTATTGATTGTGGACTCCCAAATAAGGGTAACTCTCGGAACAGATGAAACTTGTTTGGTATCGTATAAAAAGACAGAGGATGACAGGTATATAATCCATATAATGGGTGATTCCCATCTGATCGATGTTCCTGCTATAAAGTCGCAAACATACAATAAATTTGCACAATTAAGGGAAATGACTTATAGTATAATAGAGCGAATAGAACAGAGGTTTAAAAATACATCATATTAAGGATGTCGGCTGCTCCGGCATTTTTTTGTAATGTTTATTATACTTATTAGAATCGTGGCTTGTTGACTGCAAAATTCGGAAATTATATGGTGTATTTTAAAAAACTATGCATAGTTAAGGAGGAAAAACATGCCAAGCAATCGACAAAAAAGAATTCGTAACTTTTCCATTATAGCTCATATCGATCATGGTAAATCTACCTTGGCAGATAGAATTATTGAACATACAGGTGTAATTTCACAGAGGGAAATGCAGGATCAGGTATTGGATAACATGGATCTTGAAAAGGAACGTGGGATTACAATAAAATTACAAACAATCCGTCTTATATATAAAGCTGATGATGGGGAAGAGTATTGTCTAAACCTGATAGATACTCCGGGGCATGTGGATTTCACATATGAGGTATCCAGAAGCCTGGCGGCCTGCGAGGGGGCCGTATTAATTGTGGATGCATCGCAGGGTATAGAAGCACAGACTTTGGCCAATGTATATCTGGCTTTGGAACAGGATTTGGAAATAATACCGGTTATAAATAAAATTGATTTGCCCGGTGCCAGGCCCGATGAAGTAAAAAAGGAAATTGAAAACACCATTGGCCTGGATGCAAGTGAGGCACCTTTAATTTCTGCAAAGGATGGGGTAAACATTGAAGATGTATTGGAATGTATTGTGAAAAAGGTTCCATCCCCTGTAGGAAGTGAAGATGTACCGTTGAAGGCACTGATATTTGACTCTCTCTATGATAGTTATAAGGGGGTTATAGCATATATTCGGGTGGTGGAGGGCAAGGTTGAAAAGGGTATGGATATAAAAATGATGGCTACAGGCGGGAAATTTGAGGTTATAGAGGTTGGTGTTTTCTCGCCGGAATTGATACAGGTAGATTCTTTGAAAGCCGGAGATGTAGGCTATGTAGCCGCCAGCATTAAAGATGTGAGGCATTGTCGTGTGGGAGATACAATCACAGATGCATCAAACCCTACATCGGAACCACTGCCGGGATACAGAAAAATCAATCCTATGGTATACTGCGGTATATATGCAGCGGAAGGCGAAAAATATGAGAATATAAGGGATGCCCTGGAGAAGCTTCAGGTAAACGATGCCGCGCTTATTTTTGAAACGGAAACATCGGCTGCATTGGGTTTCGGGTTCAGATGTGGTTTTCTCGGTTTGCTTCATATGGAAATTGTCCAGGAAAGACTTGAAAGGGAATTTGACCTGGATCTTATAACTACCGCACCGAGTGTTATATATAGAGTTACTAAAACGGATGGGGAAACTCTGATGATCCAAAATCCTGTAAATTTACCTCCGCAACAGGAAGTAAGTATTATGGAAGAACCTATAGTAAAGGCTACAATTATGGTTCCCGATACTTATGTAGGGGCTGTTATGGAGTTATGTCAGGACCGCCGCGGGGAAATGAAAGACATGCAGTATATTGATGAAAATAGGGTTAACCTTCATTATGAGATACCGTTAAACGAAGTGATTTATGACTTTTTCGATGCACTGAAATCGAGAACAAGAGGTTATGGGTCGCTAGACTATGAGTTTATGGGTTACCGCCAAGCTGATTTAGCTAAACTGGATATTTTAATAAATGGGGAGCAGGTTGATGCACTGTCATTTATAGTGCATGAGAGCAGAGCTTATACACGTGGTAGGGCTATGTGCGAAAGATTAAAAGAAGAAATTCCGCGACATCAGTTTGCTATACCGATTCAGGCAGCAATTGGAAACAAAATAATATCACGTGAAACCATTAGTGCACTTAGGAAGGACGTATTGGCCAAGTGCTATGGCGGGGATATAACGAGGAAGAAAAAACTGCTTGAGAGACAGAAGGAAGGTAAAAAACGTATGAGGCAGGTAGGAAATGTGGAGGTTCCGCAAAAAGCATTTATGTCCGTACTCAGGTTGGATGATTAATTAATAACATTTATAAACTAGTAGCATATTTCTATAATGCTACTAGTTGTTTTTTATAATATAATTATATTGAAAAAGCAAATCGGTAATTAAAATATAAGACACAGCACTCATCAGTGTTATAAATTGGTGGTGAAAACATGAAATCCATATCTTTATATATACACATTCCATTTTGTCAAAAAAAATGCTACTACTGTGATTTTAATTCTTATAGCGGTAAACAACATTTTATCAAAGACTACATTAAGGCGTTAAAAAAAGAAATAGCTATGTATGGGCCTATTTTGAATAATTATAAAATAAACACAATATTTTTTGGAGGAGGCACACCCTCCATACTGCAGGAAGGCCTAGTGTCTGCCATTATGAAAACAATCAAGGAACATTATGATGTTGAGAATAATGCCGAAATTTCCATAGAAGCCAATCCCGGCACTCTGGACTACAACAAATTAAGAGAGTACCGTAATAGCGGAATTAACCGTTTAAGTATGGGATTGCAGGCATGTCAGGGTAATTTGTTAAAATCCCTGGGTAGAATACACACCTTTGGAGATTACCTAAAAAATTTAGAGGTTGCCGGAGAGGTCGGATTTTCAAATATAAACACGGATCTGATGTTCTCCCTGCCGGGTCAAAAAGAAGATGATTGGAAAGAATGCTTAGAAAAGATAGTGCGTTTGAATATACCTCATATTTCAGCCTACAGTTTGATAGTAGAAAGGGGGACCCCTTTTTATGATTGGGTGAAAAATGAAATAATTTCATTACCCGATGAAGAAACACAATTGAGGGCGTACCACTATGCAATAAAGTACCTAGAAGAAAAGGGATACATACACTATGAAATATCGAACTTTGCCAAGCCCGGGTTCCAATGTAAACATAACATTGTGTATTGGCGCAACAAACCGTATATAGGTCTGGGTGCAGGTTCCCATTCATACTTTAACAAGAAACGGTTCAACAATGTGAGCGGTATAGAGGATTATATAAAATTGGTGGAAGATGGAAAAACACCTATAGAAGAAAAAATAGATATTTCAATTGAAGATGAAATCAGTGAAACTATGTTCCTGGGTTTGAGACTTATAAAAGGCATTTCTATCAATGAGTTTACAGAACGATTTAATATTTCACCATTCAAAATATATAAGGAACAAATAAAGAAATTTTCAGAGCAGGGTCTGTTGAAGTGGGACGAGACGCATATTAGACTAACCCAAAAAGGTATAGACATTTCCAATGTTGTTTTTCAGGAGATGCTGTTAGGTTGATATTTTTATAAAACCTATTGACAAAAATAAGATGTAA
>CAYOQX010000026.1:0-13576 GCA_964406195.1 uncultured Alkaliphilus sp.
CCCGCAACTGGATTTTGGAAAATAAAGCAGGCAGACCTTCATTCAATGCAATGAGAAGAAAAGAACGAAATCATCCTATAGAGATAGTCGGCGAAAAACTCAGAAAAATGATGAGTTGGCTGAAAAAATAATGCGGCACATAGACAGGGATGCATGTGCTCGGTAAAAAAGAAAGGGGTGGCATATTATGCAATTAACGGGTGCTGAAATTGTAATAGAATGTTTGCGCGAACAGGGCGTAGATACAATATTTGGTTATCCGGGAGGGGCCATAATGAATATATATGATGAACTTTATAAAAGCAGCGATAAGTTCATGCATTATTTGACGGCTCATGAACAGGGTGCAGCCCATGCGGCAGACGGATATTCCAGGGTGTCGGGCAAGGTCGGTGTATGTATGGCAACATCGGGTCCCGGTGCAACTAATTTAATTACGGGTATTGCTACGGCATATATGGATTCGGTTCCTTTGGTTGCCATAACGGCAAATGTACCCTTGTCTCTGCTCGGAAAAGATAGTTTTCAGGAGACGGATGTGGTAGGTATCACCATGCCTATTACAAAGCATAATTTTATGGTAAAGGATATTAACGAACTGGCCACAACTGTAAGGAGGGCCTTCTATATTGCAAAAGAGGGAAGACAGGGGCCTGTTTTGATAGATATTCCAAAAGACATAACGGCACAAAAAGCTGAATATAGTTATGAAGAACCGCAACCTATAGAAGATGTGACGGAAACAATCAGAGAAGAGGACATATTAGATGCGGTAAAAATGATAGAAGAATCTAAAAAACCCTTAGTTTATGTCGGCGGCGGGGTTATAAAATCCGGGGCTGCGGAGGATGTAAGGAAATTTGTACAAAAAGTTCAAGCACCCGTAACCAGCAGTTTAATGGGGTTAGGGGGATTTCCTTCCACACACAAGCTCTTTACCGGAATGTTGGGAATGCACGGTACAATGGCTTCAAATGCTGCAGCCACACAATGTGATCTGTTGATTGGAATCGGGGTTAGGTTCAGTGACAGGGCAACGGGGAATATAGATAACTTTGCTCCGGAAGCCAAAATACTGCAGATAGACATAGACCCGGCGGAAATAAACAAAAACATTGCAACAAACTGTTCAATTATAGGTTCCGTCAATAAAATCATACCTGCTTTAAATGAGAGGATAAAACAGAAGGACAATACTCCATGGATTAAGCAAATAGCCGATATAAAGAAGGAATTTCCTTTGACTTATAAAAAAGACGGTAAATTAAAGCCTCAATACATTGTTGAAAAAATCAAAGAGGTAGCAGGTGAAAAGGCTATTATTGCTACGGAAGTTGGGCAAAATCAAATGTGGACGGCTCAATTTTATAAATTTACGGAACCGCGCACTTTCCTGACTTCAGGCGGATTAGGCACAATGGGTTACGGTATGGGTGCATCTATGGGTGCACAGATTGCATCACCCGGCAGACGGGTATTCAATATATCCGGTGACGGAAGTTTTCACATGAACTGTAATGAATTATCTACAGCCGTAAAATATAATATCCCTATAATTATCGTTATATTAAACAATCAGGTATTAGGGATGGTAAGACAATGGCAAAACCTGTTTTATGATAAAAGATTTTCAAGCACAACATTAGAGAAGGCAACGAACATTGTAAAGTTGGCGGAAGCCTTTGGGGCTACGGGTTTTAATGTTGTCAGAGAAGAAGAGATCGAAGGGGTACTCAAAAAAGCCATGGAGATAGATGGGCCTGTGGTCATAAATTGTTTAATTGATAAGGATGAAATGGTTCTTCCCATGGTACCTCCCGGAAAGGATATAGTGGATTTAATTATGGAGTAAAAGGGGCATCTTTATGAGAACCAGAGCATCAATAATCATTGCCATGGTCATTTTTGGAAGTATAGGCATATTTGTAAAAAATATAGATTTATCGTCTTTGGAAATTGCATTATTAAGGGCGGTTATAGCCGGTGTATTTCTGATAGCGGTGGGGGTTATAACAAATATAGATATATCCTTCAGAGATATAAAGGCTAATGGTTTATTGTTGATATTATCCGGGGCCTGCATGGGTTTGAATTGGGTTGCATTATTTCAGGGATATAAATATACAACTGTATCAAATGCAACACTCGGATATTATTTTGCACCAATATTTGTAATGGTGTTATCCCCGATATTTTTGAAAGAAAAAACCACACCGGCCAAGATAATTTGTACCTTTGTAGCCATGTTCGGACTGTTTTTAATCATTAATGCGGATGGGATCCGCGGGGATAACACCTACAATCACGTACTCGGAATGATATATGCGGTTTCGGGGGCTGCATTATATGCAACTGTTATTTTAATCAACAAACATATTAAAAATCTCCCGAGTTTTGAAACCACATTGTTACAGCTTATAATGGCCGCAATAGTTTTGCTTCCTATTGTTTTATTGCAATTCGGCATGGACATGTTAAATATGGAAATAAAATCCCGGGTAAATATACTATTGTTGGGGGTTGTACACACGGGTATTGCCTATCTGCTTTATTTCAAATCATTCAAGAAATTAAAAGCCCAGTCTATTGCCATTCTAAGCTATATAGATCCTGTATCCGCCGTGATTATGGCGACCATATTCCTTAAAGAGGATATAACCGCAGCAAAGATAATCGGCGGCATATTAATACTGGGTTCCGCCTATTTTGCGGAGAGTATGGAAAACAGGGTGCTTACAGCAGGGGGTATGGATGGTGATAAAGCGCTTACAGATAAAAAAAGTAAATGAAAAAACAACACACTCCTATTTTGCCTGTTTGACCATTATATTATATAATGGATAAGGTATAAAAATGGTATAGACATGTAAATGAAAAATATCAAGGAGAAAAATATAGATGAGTAGAAAAAAAGAAAGAGAATATGACGGGTTACTTTATATTAAAACTGTGGGCATAAGAGAATGGTTGGACAGGGCGGTTCATTACAACCGCTACGAGGCAACACCCTATGTTGCACTGGATAAGCTCTGCAAATCTTATAAATTCAGAAAAAAGGACAGAGTTGTTGATTTTGGGTGCGGTCGGGGGCGCGTAGCGTTTTATATACACAATAAATTTCACGTGCCGGTTACAGGTATTGAGGTAAATGACAGAACATATGATGAAGCATTGGACAACAAATGGCGTTACAGACAAAAAGCAAGGCATATAAAAGCTCCTATTAAATTTAAGTTCGGCCTTGCGGAACAATATGAAATAAAACCTACGGATAATAAATTTTATTTTTTCAATCCGTTTTCTGTTAAGGTGTTTAAAAAGGTTGTTAAAAATGTTTTGCACTCTGTCAAAAAGGAAGAGAGACCTGTGGATATAATACTTTATTATCCGATGCCGAAATATAAGGAATTTCTCAATACAAAAACCTCATTTCAATTAATAAACAAAATTAGGGTACCCGGAGCCGCCGATGAAAGGGAAAAGTTTTTAATTTACAGGTATCGACAGCCTGATGTTGTCTAGGGGTTCCAACAGCCTAATATTGTTTGAACAATTCTATTACCTTAGAAAGATTAGAAAGAGTACCCCTTCTGTACTTTGGTTCAGTAAGGGGTTTATTCAAGTAATTTTTCAATAATTTCTTCCGCTATCTCCTGTATTTCCCTGCCGTCGGTGCTTATGGCTATGTCGCCGGAATTTTCGTACAGGGGCAACCTGCTTTCTAATATTTCAGACATTTTTTTCATGGTGAAAACGTTTTCCAGTAGGGGTCTGCTGCTGTCATCCAGGAGGCGTTCATAGGCCTCTTCGGGTGAAACCTTCAGCCAGACTACCGTACCGTTGTTTTTTAACAGTTCAATATTTTCGGGATTTAATATAACACCTCCGCCGCAAGAAATCACAGTGTTTTTCACATCTTTCAAGCCTCTTATGGCCTCTGTTTCCAGTTTTCTAAATCTGGCCTCCCCGTATGTACCGAAAATTTCATTTACAGATGTTCCGAAATCTTCTACAATTATATTATCCGTGTCTATATAATTCATCTCAAGCAGAGCGGCAAGGGTGGTGCCTACAGAGGTTTTACCGCTGCCCATAAATCCTATAAGTACAATATTGGTAGGGAACAGGTGTTGTGATTGCAATTTTCTGCTGATTTTCAATATCTGACGATAAAGCAATTTCACCTCATCGGTAAATTCATTATTTTTCAGGTGTGAATCGACCTTATTCAAAATCTCTTGTTCCCTTTTTGGATGAAAGATAGGCAATCCATGTTTTTTCTTATACTTTAAAACATCTAAAACGGCTTGCAATCTCCGTTCAAACACTTCCACCAATTTTTTATCACAATCATCTATAACATTTCTAATATATTCTAATTTTTTCAATTGTTTAGCTCCTTCGTTTATAGGGGCATGTTTAGCCTTCCCATAATATAAATTATTATCAAACAGTCGGCTGCAGACAATCCCCGTTTTTAACAAAGTCTACCTTCCAACATTTCATAGATTTTCTTTTTTTCCCCATGTGTCGTCAGGGTTTCGGTCCATATCTCAAAGGATTTCAGGCCTTGGTATATCAGCATAGGCAGACCGTTTATTGTTTTGGCACCTGACCGGTTTCCAAGTTTTAGCAGCTTGGTTTCAAAAGGATTGTATATTACATCATATACCAACCGGGTACTTTGCAATACATTGGAATCTACCGGCGATTTATCTATATCCGGGTACATCCCTACGGACGTGCTGTTTATCACTGCATCAAAATCTATGCCAATACTTTCCAATTCCATTATTTTTACCGGGACATTATAAAGATTTTGTAATTCTTTCCCGATATGCTCTCCTCTGTCTATGTTTCTGTTTGCTATGGTTAAATTTCCGCCGAATTTTATAATTTCAGATGCAATAACCTTGGCGGCACCGCCTGCACCCAACAACAAAACATTCTTACCTCTTGGATTTACACCTGAATTTTCAATGCTTTCCCTAAATCCTACACCGTCGGTATTATAGCCGATGAGCCTGCCATCGACAACCTTTACCGTATTTACCGCACCATACTCAGCGGCTGTTGGACTTATTTCATCCAGATACTGTAGTATGCTTTCTTTATGCGGTATTGTTACATTAAACCCTGAAAAGTTATTTTTGAGGATTTCCAAACTGTCGCCCAGGGTATTTGAAGTTATTCTCAATGGTATGTATAGGGCATTTATATTTTTTTGGTCCATCAGGTAGTTTTGAAAAACCGGTGATAAACTGTGGGCGATAGGATCCCCGATAACTCCATAAAGTCTTGTATCACTATTAATATTAGTTTTCATTTTTTATCATCCTATTCAGAATATCAAAAAAATCAGGGAAGGATACGGATACACATTGGGGATTATCAATTATTACACCTTCCTCACTCACCGAGCCGGCTATAGCCAATGCCATAGCAATTCTGTGGTCACCGTAACTTTTGACTTCCCCGCCCTGCAAGCTGTTTTTACCACGGATAATCATACCGTCATCGGTTTCTTCGATGTCAGCCCCTATTTTTTTGAGCTCCGCTACCATGGCTGCAATCCTGTTACTTTCCTTTACTTTTAGTTCCTCCGCATTACGTACAACGGTTTTTCCTTTTGCAAGGCTTGCAGCAACTGCTATTACAGGGATTTCATCTATCAACTTCGGTATTATACTTCCGTCTATTTCCGTTCCCCCCAGGTCGGAATTGATAACATGTATATCGCCTATAGGTTCCTTATTTAAAATTCGTTTATTTAATATTTTTATATCAGCACCCATCTGTCGCATGACATCTATAATTCCGGCCCTTGTAGGGTTGAGGCCTACATTTCTTATTATAATCTCACTATTTTTAGCCACGGCGCCTAATACGATAAAAAAAGCGGCGGAGGATATATCTCCGGGTACATATATATCTCTTGCATATAGTTTGTCTGTAGGGCCGGAAAATATAGAAAATCCGTTTTCTTTAATATTCGCCCCCATATAATCCAGCATACGCTCTGTATGGTCGCGGGATTTTTGGGTTTCCAGTATGGATGTTGTTCCGTCGGCATAGATACCCGCCAGTAAAATAGCGGATTTTACCTGGGCACTGGCAATAGGCATATTGTAATTGATGGCTGTCAGCCCACCACCCTGTATTTTCAGGGGGGCACGGTCCTGCTGTTTTGTCCCGCGGATTATACCCCCCATTTGTTTGAGCGGCGTAATTATTCTGTTCATAGGCCTGTTCCGAATAGAACTGTCTCCCGTAATTTCACAATCAAAATCCTGTCCTGCAAGTATCCCGCACATCAAACGTATTGTTGTGCCGGAATTCCCCACATCCAGTACCTTATCCGGTTTTTTCAGCCCTCTTAATCCTACCCCCTCAATTTTTACCTGATTTTGTGTAATCTCAATAGGCACCTGCATTTCACGGAAACATTCAACAGTATTTAAACAGTCGTCACCCCTCAAAAAATTATGAATTGTATTTTCACCCTCTGCTATAGAGGAGAGCATTACAGCCCTGTGGGATATAGACTTGTCCCCGGGGACGGTAATGCTTTGTCTTATTTGACCGATTGGCCTGATCAGCATTTTACCACCTTCTCAAATAATCGTTTAACCTCATGCTTTTCTAATAATTGTTCTTTTACCGTATTTTTTTCAGTGGGCAAGATAAAGGATACTTTTCCGCCGACATTCTTTTTATCCTTCGACATCCAATCGATAAGACCCGAAATAGGATAATTATCTATATTTAAGTCTACACCTAAACCACCTAAAAAATCTAATATTTCTTTTGAATACTTCTCATCAATTACTTTCAATTGTCCCGCCATAAGGGTTTCATAATACATACCGATTATTACCGCTTCACCGTGGGTATATTCGGAAAAATCAGTTATACCTTCTAATGCATGGCCTATAGTATGGCCAAAATTTAGTATCTTTCTCAAACTTTTTTCCCTTTCATCCCGGGATACTATTTCCGATTTAATTTTACAGCAATGTTTGACTACATATGGCATTATGTCGTTATTACATTTTTTGATTTGTTCTATATTTTTAACTATATATCTGAAAAATTTATAATCATATATTATTCCGTATTTAATAATTTCCCCTATACCGCTCAACAGTTCTTTATAGGGCAGTGTCTTTAATAGGCCGGTGTCTATTATAACCCGGGCAGGGTGATAGAATGCCCCAACACTATTTTTGTAATTCAGAAGATTAATGGCCGTTTTACCTCCTACACTGCTGTCCACCTGTGCCAACAATGTAGTGGGAATCTGAACAAGGGGTATCCCGCGCATATATATTGCACTGCAAAATCCTGCCAGATCACCTACTACACCGCCGCCGAAAGCAATAACCCTGGACCTTCTGGATGCTCCCTTACTGAGCATCTGTTTTAAAATATATTCGGCCATATCTATGGATTTACTCTGTTCTCCCGGTTCTATAACAATCTTTTCATGATTATTTATCATATCTATGTATTGTCCATAGAGGAAGTCCACATTTTTATCCGTTATTACAAAGGTCTGTTCCGAATTGTTCTCCCCCGGGTTTTCCGATAGCTCCTCCGGGTTTTTAAAAATGTCGGTCCCGATCAGTATATTATAACTGTTTTTATTCAGGTTTATTTTTATTTTTTCCATTGTCTTCTAATCTCCTCTAAAGAATCACCGCCATATTTTCTTAAAAACTCGTCTGCAATTACGGTTATGGCTACCATTTCACCTACAACAGATGCTGCAGGCACTGCACAGGTATCACTTCTTTCTACTGTTGCCGTAAAACTTTCTTTGGTTTCTATATCCACACTCTTTGAACCCTCAAATCCTTCCCCGATTTCTACCGCTTTGATTCCCTGTATGCTCATTAAATTATATGCCAGTTTAGCATCCAGTTTTCTGTTCCAATGTACATAACTGCCTAAACCTACAGGTACATTTGTTATATGGATTTCAAAAATACCCCCCAATGAATCCCCGGTCTTTTTTGCTTCCTTAATCTGATTTATCATTTTTATTTCTGTGTTTTTATCTATGCATCTTACAGGAGATTTGTCCGCATTTTTTATTTTGTCTGTATTCCGTATGTTCTCATCCAACGCAACACCGCCAATTGTTGTAACATGGCTCAGAACATTTATATTAAAATAATCTAAAAGCTGTTTTGCAATACTTCCTATTGCCACACGTACCGCCGTTTCTCGGGCACTGCTTCTTTCCAAAACATTTCTTATATCGGTAAAATTATATTTTATTGCCCCGCATAAGTCCGCATGTCCCGGTCTGGGTTTTGTTACTTTCTCATTATTATTTTCAATATTGACAGGGTTCATATATTTTTTCCAATTTTCATAATCTTTATTTTGTATCAAAAATGCGATAGGGCTGCCTAAGGTCTTGCTGTCTCTGATTCCCGATAAAATTTCTATACTGTCATCTTCGATTTTCATTCTGCCGCCTCTGCCGTATCCCATTTGACGTCTTTTAAGGTCCGTATTTATTTTTTTAATGTCAATATAAACATTAGCAGGAAATCCTTCTATAATTCCCGTCAGACATTTTCCATGAGACTCCCCCGCTGTAAAATATTTCAGCATTTAAATAATCCTCCAATTCCGGCCTATTGCAGTTATTTTATTTATCCCATCCATAAGATGTTCAAATCTTTCCGGCTTCAGGGACTGGGCACCGTCGGAAAGTGCATTTTCAGGGTCGTTGTGGACCTCAATCATAAGCCCGTCCGCACCTGCTGCGACGGCAGCTCTGGATAAGGGTGTAACCATAGTCCATTTGCCTGATGCATGACAGGGATCCACTATTATAGGCAAATGGCTGAGCCCCTTGATTGCAGGAACAGCACTTATATCCAAAGTATTTCTCGTGTATGTTTCAAATGTCCTGATTCCTCTCTCACACAGGATAACATTTGGGTTTCCCCCGGACACTATATATTCTGCAGACATCAGTAATTCTTCGATGGTTGCGGACATTCCTCTCTTCAGCAATACGGGCTTATCAGATTTTCCCGCTCTTTTCAAAAGGGGAAAATTTTGCATGTTTCTTGCACCTATTTGGAGTATATCCGTATATTGTTCCACAATATCGAAACTCTCCGTACACATAACTTCCGTAACTACCGGCATACCCGTTTCCTCTTTGGCTTTTTTTAATAACATCAAACCTTTTTCCCCCAACCCCTGGAAACTATAAGGTGATGTTCTGGGTTTGTATGCGCCTCCCCTTAAAATATGAGCACCGAGGGATTGGACGCTTTTAGCGATACTCATCAGTTGCTCCTCGCTTTCTACGGAACAGGGTCCTGCCATAATTGTAACATTATCCCCGCCGATTTTTACACCGTCGATATTGACAACAGTATTTTGCGGATGAAATAGCTTATTAACAAGTTTAAACGGATGTTGTATCTTAAATACCTTTTCTACATTTTTGTTTGCCTTTATCAGTCCCGAATCAATTTTTGTCGTATCCCCGATTAACCCAAAAACAAAATAGTTCTCTCCTTGTGATCTGTGCGGGGTAAGGCCCATTTTTTTCAACTTTACCGCCATTTTTTCAATTTCTTTCATGGGTGTGCCTACTTTCATGACAACCACCATTTTGCATTCCTCCCTTTGATTTTTAATATTGGCTGTCTATTTATTCTCTCTACAATCAGACACCATTATTGATTTTTTTGAAAATATAGGTAACAAAAAAGAGACCCCTCGAAGAGTCTCTTTGTATAAAAAGGTATAAGTATGTGATTTCCAAATATTGTTATATTACTTGGTGATCAGGTATCCATCTTCGATATGGCAAATTTCTATCTATTATTTTTTTGTATGCAAAATTGCCGACGCTAAAAAAGCCTCGGAAAAAGTTAAAGCTAAAGTTAAAGCAATAGATATTTAATTTGCGTTCATTCGATTTAATACATACCATTTTAATTAACTCCAATCCCTAATACTTTCAAAACATTGGATGTATTTTAGATTATTTTAGAGTATATCCCATATAATTATATATGTCAACTATAATTTTGTACATGCTTGACAGTTTTTAGAAAATTATATATATTAGGTTCATAGTTTTACCAATATCTGAGGGATGAAATAAAGATTTTTTTACCGATATTGAAAAAATGTAAGTTTTAGGGGAACAAAAATAGGTTAGGATATATCTACATATACTATAAAGGATATATAAAGGGTGCAGGTAATAGATATAATCGAAAAGAGAAAGGGAGATAATTATATGAAACTAGGATATTTGGGCCCAAAAGGATCCTACAGTTATGAGGCTGCAAAAACCTATGCCCCATATGCCAAACCTGTTCCCATTGCAGGTTTTTATGAAATAATACAGCAGGTGGAAAATGGGGATTTGGATGAGGGTATACTGCCGATGGAAAACTCTACCGAAGGGGCCGTTACCTTTGTTATGGACGAACTTTTAAAAACAAAGAAAGCCAGAATTGTGGGAGAATTAGTGCTGCCGATTCATCATAATCTTGTTAGTTTGGCTAATAGTATTGAAGAAATTAATTATATATATTCTCACCCCCAAGCATTTGGGCAGTGCAGGGAGTATTTCAGAATGTACGTACCGCAGGCTTCATTGATTTCTTGCGGAAGCACTTCTTTGGCATGTGCTCAGGCCAAGAGAAAAGGAAGGAATTTTGCTGCTGTTGCAAACATGGAAGCCACCTTAATTTACAATTTAAACGTACTGAAGACGGATATTCAGGATAATTCTTTGAATCAAACAAGATTTATTATTATAAGTAAAAAACCGACCTTAAAGTGCGGCCGTTGCAAAACATCAATTGCGTTTTCCTTTTCAGAGGATAAACCCGGGGCCTTATATAGGGTACTGAGAGAATTTGCCCACAGGGACATAAACCTGACAAGAATTGAATCCAGGCCGGCTAAAGCTGAAATTGGCAGGTATATTTTCTATGTTGATTTTATAGGAATGCCCGAAGATGATGCTGTCGGGGAGGCACTGGACGAAATTAGGAACATGACTGTATTTTTAAAGATAATGGGAACATATTCCGCACATTAGTTTAAAGACATTTCATATTTGATGTACCCATTCCATTAACATGAAAGGGCATTCCCTGTAAAACACGTTAATTCAGAAACATGATTGATTACATGTTTCCCACAGATTGTTTCTATAGCTTATTTCAGTAAAAAACAGATCGGATTATTAATCCGATCTATTAACAAAAAGTTTATTTTATGTCTGACGGGAAATTTTTGTCCCCGGTTTAAGTGCAGGCGGTAGGATATGTCGGTTTATTTCAACACTTTGACTTCATCGCAGTTTTTGATTATTTCCAAGGTCTCCCTCATTCTGTTTTCATCCACCCTTATTACAAATGCATATTTTTCAAGGTTGACAGGAATGCACGTGTAGGCATATTCCACATTTATACCATATTGAAAAAGCATATCTATAAATCCATACATAGAACCACTGATATCTTGGATTTCAATAACTATCACATCCGTTATGTTTATTCTGAAATTACTTTCTTTGAGAGCCTTGACGGTCTTGTCCGTGTCATTTACAATCAGTCTTAAAACACCGTAATCAGCAGTTTCAGCTATTGTTAGAGCCCTTATGTCTATGTTGTTATTCGCTAACAGTTTTAAAACATCTCTAAGACGACCTTGTTTGTTTTCCAGAAAAACCGACACCTGCTTATTCATAATATTCCTCCTATCTTTGTTTTAATATCTGCATATTCCGGAACAGCCGGGTATTTATGGTTGCAACGGTGTTTATTTATATCCGCAACGGCATTTATGGCCGTAACGGCGGATAAACTATTATAATTTTCTTTTGTCTATGACTCTCATTGCTTTGCCCTCACTTCTTGGAATTGCTTTTGGTTCAACAAACTTGATTTTGGCGGAGATGCCTAAAACCGAATGTATTCTATTTTTAATTTTTCTTCCCAGTGCTTCTAATATACTCATTTTATCCGAAAAGGATCTTTCTGACAACTCAACCAATATTTCTAATTTATCCATATTTCCGTCCCTGGTGACAATTAACTGGTAATGGGGCTCTACTTCTCCGATTTCCAGAAGTACACTTTCCACTTGTGACGGAAACACATTGACTCCTCTTATTATGAGCATGTCATCTGTCCGACCCGAAACTTTTTCCATGCGCACATGGGTTCTTCCACATTCGCATTTTTCTTCGATTAATTTTGAAACATCTTTTGTTCTATATCTCAGCAGGGGCAACCCCTCTTTTGTTATTGTAGTAAATACAAGCTCACCTTTTTCACCATAAGGAAGGGGTTTCAGGGTTACAGGGTCTATTATTTCGGGTATAAAATGTTCCTCCCATATATGAAGACCGTTTTGGCACCGGCATTCCATGGCAACTCCCGGTCCCATTATTTCTGATAGGCCGTATATATCATAAGCTTTGATGCCCAGTTTTTTTTCTATTGTTGTTCTCATACCCTCAGACCACGGTTCCGCACCAAATACACCTGATTTTAATGACAGTTCGGAAGGATCTATTTTCGATTCTTCAATGGCTTCCGCCAAATGAATTGCATATGAAGGTGTGCAACATAACAGGGTTGCACCAAAGTCCTTCATAAGCATTACTTGTTTCTCAGTGTTCCCACCCGACATAGGGATTACGGAGGCCCCTAATCTTTCCGAACCATAATGAATCCCAAGTCCCCCTGTAAAAAGTCCGTAGCCGTAAGATACCTGAACAATGGAGTTGCTGTCCGCCCCTGCACATACCAACGAACGTGCTACAATTTCAGACCAAACCGTTATGTCATTTCTCGAATATCCGACTACTGTCGGTTTTCCCGTTGTCCCGCTGGAAGCGTGAACCCTCACTATTTGCGACATAGGTGTTGCAAATAAACCATAAGGATAGTTGTCTCTCAGGTCATTCTTCGTTGTGAAGGGCAGGTTTGCCAAATCGTCGAGGGATTTTATATCTTCAGGTATTATTCCAATTTTCTGAAATTCGTTTCTATAGAAAGGCACATCGTGATAGAGTCTTGAAACCAGCTGTTTCAGCCTTTCAAGCTGCAGTTCCCTGAGCCCTTTTCTTTCCATACATTCGTTTGTTTTATTCCAATACATTTTGAGTCCTCCATTTCTAGATAACCGATTTACTGAGATAAAGAAGACAGATATTTTATGTTTCGGTTTAATTGCTCTGTCCCTGCTTTGCAGTTGCTTGTATTTGAGCATATAAAAAGCCCCTCATCCGTTAAAGGACGAGAGGCTGACTCGCGATACCACCTTCATTGACTGATACTATACAGTCCGCTCAATTAAGAATACGCAACTTGTTGTTTTAATATTCTTTTCTACTAACGTAAGAATTCACGGTCAAGCCTACTATATATTTCAGCCGACTACTTATGAGGGAACTTCGCCAAAATTTCAATTATCGGTTTCCACCTGTCCCGATTCTCTGTAAATCTTCCTAATAGTTACTTTCCTCAATCATTGTATTTATTTTTATAAACTTTCCAACATTATATTT
>CAYOQX010000027.1:0-778 GCA_964406195.1 uncultured Alkaliphilus sp.
ATTATTCTGCTGTTGGGTGTGTTTATTATGATATTTTCAATATATTTTATAAATAGCGGGTGGAAAATCCTTAACACCCTAAAATATTAATCCCCCAGAAATATAATTTCTGAGGGATTTTAAGGTTTTTTCTTATCCAATGTCAATTCTCCTGCCATCGGATTTGTCATCCTTTTTAGGTAGTACCAAGGTCAATACTCCGTTTTTATAATCCGCTTTGATTTTTTCCGTTTCAATATTTGATACGTCAAAACTTCTTGCAAAGGAACCGTATTTTCTTTCTTTTCTGATATAATCATCTTTGCTTTCTTCTTTGGATTCGCTGTGTTCGGCTGTGATAGTCAGTCTGTCATCATCAACATGGATATCGATATCTCCTTTGTCAAAACCCGGCAGTTCCGCCTCCAGTACGAATTTATCCCCCTTATCCACTATATCGGTTTTAAAATCGGGCAGTTCGATTCCGAAATTTTGCATGAAGTTTTTTTCCACCCTGTCAAAGAGCGACATCATACTGTCCCTGGTCTTTCTAAAAGGTATTAAATCAAACATCCTATTCCCTCCTTGAATATTATTTCTCAGTTATTAATGTACCCAATTTTTAGGAGCATAATCACAATTCTTGACCGTCAGCATCATATTTTTTCCTCTTGGACCTGATTTCTTCTACCTCCACCTTATATAAATTTGCCCGTTTTAATCCATTCTTGACTGCTATATCGAAATAATCCATTTTTGTCGGGGTATACTTTTGGCATATAAGTTTCATGGCTTTAAC
>CAYOQX010000027.1:788-13323 GCA_964406195.1 uncultured Alkaliphilus sp.
TTCTTCTTTGTCTTCTACCAATATTGCTTTGCCCTTTACAATAGCGGATTCGTATTCAGTAGTAAAAACCCTGCTGAGGAGCAGTGCCGCTTTGGATTCATCTTTTATTATTTCATCCAACTGTGTTTTGGTGTAATTCTCGGGAATTTTGGTTTGGCCGACAAAAACTATGCTGATATTCGGATTTTTTGAAAGTGTTTTTACCTTTTTTCCATCCATTGCCGAGTGAAAATACAAGTTGTTTCCATCTCTCACAATCGAGAGGGGTACACCATAAGGTTCATTTCCATCCGCAACCATGGAAAGGACGCCGTATGTTGATTTGTCTATAATTTCTATGCCGAATTCCCTGCTCATTTCCCTATCTTTTCTTCTCATAATTTGCACCTACCTAAATTTCAAAAAGTATTTTATACTTTTTGCCCCTGTCATCGGTTTGCACTTTTTCATAATTTGTTTTTACACCCTCATCTAATCTTATACTTATTTTTGAAAAGGCAATATGTCCAAGTTTCTTATCATAATCTATACATTCTCTGTACTGTGCTGTCACTTTTTTCAGTTCCTTTTCGGATTCAATCATTTCCCATAAATCCTTGCTGTTTACTATGTCATTCTTTAATGAATTTATCCTGTTTTCATATGCTTTTTGAATATTATGTAAATAATCCGTCCTCACCCTACCTGTAGTATTTTCATCATACCTGTGCATATAGATTAGTGCTTTAAAGGCATTTTGGCCCTGCTTTCCGGCCTTACCTGCAGAACTGTCATATAGCCAATAAATAGGTCTTTTCTTGTATATTTGGATATGGTCCCTATAAAAATCACTTACAAAATAGCTCCTTATTTTTTCTTTCGGAGTCCCCTTACCTTTTAATGAATCCGCTATAAATCTTATGTTTTTGTTAAGGTTCTTTTTACCAAAGCTTTTCTCTATGAATTTTATGAACCTATTTACCAAATCATCCTCAAAATATTCTTCATCTGTTATTATCGCTATATTATCCTCTACGGGTTTGAATTTTCCGTATCTGTTTATACAAAATTCCCCCCCTGCATATATTAACCCTTCTTCATCCAAGCTATATCTTCCGAATATACATCCTACCCCATAAGATATGAGGGATTTGATTACATCCTCCCCTGTTAAAATATGTTGGCTTCCTCTGATATCTTCATATATATCTTTTCTATCATCAAATATTTTGGTCACGGTAATATCTCTGTCCGGCACTTCAGGTATGAGTTCATTCTCCAAATCATATATTTCTATAAACAGTTTATTTAATCTTTTTTCATTTTGTTTCAGTTGGGCAAAATTGTTATCGGTGTACTTCTTCCAGTTATTATAGGCAGCCTCTATGGTACCGGGAACCCGCCCCTGTTTCTCCCCGTCCAATAACGGATGTGTTCTAAAATTCCACGAAATTTCAAAGGAGTCCCAATCCGCCTTGGATATAGAAATATTCCGTTGGACTAAGGAATCTATCTCAGGCTTATATGCATTGTTCAAAATGACCGGTATGTTCTTAATGTTTCCCACCTGTATATTGATTGTAGGGTTGAGCAGGCTTATATAATGATCGGACACCGTTGAATATAACAATGCTAACAGGTACTCGAAAAACCCCTCATTATTTAAAAATATCATGGACCCCGCCACATCAAACAAAAATCCCTTATTTGTTTTTCTTGCACTTATTGTCGTTCCTATAAAAGAATAGGTTATTCCTTCCTTGAAATAGAATTTCTGGTTTTTTATTGTTCTGGTTTCCGAACCGTATTTTGATCTGGCCAGTTTTTTGACCTCATAACCGTCATTTTCCCAGTTGATTACAGTCAGATTGTTTCCGTACCAATTCCTGTGTCCCCCGCCCTTATTATATGGATACCACTTATATCCCGACATATACCTATCTATATTCAGCAGGTTTATATCACTCAAATTTACCTCATACCAGTTCCTTATGAACTTGGCATTATCGGTTGTCGCCATTCCCTGTCTGGGCAGTCCTATCTTTTCCAAGTGTTTTCCCGTTTTAAAATTTTCTATGGTTTTGTCTCCCACCCAATATGCAAAGTTATATCCCGGGATTTTTTTAAAATCCCTTGTGTCTTTTTCATACAGCATTGAATTACTCAGCTTAATACCGATATTTTCATTAGCAGTTGATTTGTTTTCCTCACCCAAATCTAAAAATCTCGAGTTTTTATATCTTCCGTGTTTCCTTATTACAAAGGCTACAATATCAACACTTGCATCCTTATAACCGCCTTTTTTAAGTTCTATCAAATTTATTAATCCGTGATTATCTATAATATGTTTTCTGAGGGGTTTATATGAATCTATATACATCCATACACTGGAGGTCATAAAACCCAATAACCCGAATTCGGACAACAACCCAAATGAACATTTTGTGAACACTGAAAACAGATCATATTTATATCCGGGATAGTTATTTTCCACATATTTTTTCATATCGGTACTCATTCTTCTCAAGCCCAGATAGGGGGGATTGGTAACCGCTATGTCATATTCATTTGATAACATTTTGGCCAATTTTATAATATATGTTGATTTTCTTTGGGTTTTTTCTATTCCTACAAGTTCCAAAGGCAGTGCTTCCTCTTCATTTATATTTTGTATGAATTCAGCAAACTCGTCATAATTATGTTGTTTATTGATTTTTATTATAGAACCAAGTTCCGTTCCATTTTCAAATAACCCCAGGGTTTCCAAAATACCCTTTCTTTGTTCCGCCCATATGTCTTTGTCCTCTATATTCCCACCCAAAAAATCTATCTGTCTTTTATTGATGTTTTTGCTGTCTATAAAATAATATAAGTTGTTTTCTATGTTTTTATCCGGCATTTTTCCGATATATTGTCTGCCTTTCATCGCCAGAGAGAAACATGCCAATTTATACGCTCCTTCATCTATGTCCAAACCGTATAAATTATTTCGTATTATGCTTTCTGCCGCCTCGTCTTCCGTGTATCCTTCTTCCAAATAAAACTGTATAAGCATTTCAAAGGCATACATCAGTATATGGCCGCTCCCCATTGACGGATCTATAAATTTTATATCTTCTATTTTTAAATGTTCTCTGTTCGCCCTTATATCCCCGGATTCGGCTCCTTTTTCTTTTGTTTGTTCAGCTTCCGGGATATAATATTTCCATCCATATTCCTCCGCCAGCCGTTCTTCTGTCTTGTCCGAATCCTTTGCCATCCTTCTTTCTATCCAAAGCCTTCCTAAGGAATTCTGCACCATATATTTAACAATCCATCTCGGGGTAAATAATCGGGTTTTTACCGGCAAAATGTCTTTGTCCACCTTTTTATCCGACAGGTCAGCCTCGGGCTTGGACACAGTATTGTAGTACTGGTACAGCCACCCTATTGTCTCCACCTGCCCTGTTTTTTCAATATTAAAAGGTTCCTCGCCTACTTCCTCTATTAATTTATATATTACCCCTTCAGGATTACTGTAGGATATAGTTAAAAGCGGTTTTGCATAATCATCTATCTTTTCAAATAATTCAGGCAGATTTTTATTCAGGGCATTGCACTGTTTTATAAACATAAATCGAAACATTTCTTCCGAAGCCCTGATACTCCCGTCTTTTTTTAATTTGTCCAGTTTTTCAAACTCCTCATCCGTTATACCTATATCCGTATTCCTATAGCGGGTTATAAATTCCGGTTCCCCGGCCCCCTTTTCGCCTGAGGATAATACCCTCATTTTATCCGGCATATAATTATTTACTTCCATAAATCTTATGGCGATTATTCTGTTAAACCAGGTATAAGCTACCTCTTCTATAAGAGTTTTGTATGCTTTTTTATAACCTGATTCCTTCTCCCTTTTCTTCAGCTCCCTTATTAATTTGTTATATTTTCCCGTATTTTCTTTCCCGACCCCATATGTATCAATTTGGCCCATATCAAATATCTTCATATCTTTATTGGACTGAAAAATAGGATTATTGATACCGTCCTCGGTTATACCCATCAGCTCGGCCTTATTTTTTATATCATTTATGAGTTTTTCTTCGGCATATACTGCAAAATCTTTGAGTACCGTTTTTTCCATTTTGAGCCCCCTGTCCCTATAATATATCCGTGTCCCACCACCTCTGTTATTCCTCGACTGTCGTATAGGATAATTATATAACACTGTTGGTATTGTTTCTATACACTGATATACCCTTCCGATTTTTTCTGAAGGAAAACAACGTTAAAATAACTGTTTTGTATTCTCATCATAATAATATCAACTATAATAGATATAACAATCTTCTTTTAAGCTGCATCCATGAAATGGTTGGAACTATCCACACTAAGGAGGGATATACTTGTTCTATGAAATTTTAAAACTAATAATACACAGTGCTGAAAATGCTTTTATAGAAGTCACTGTATTTGTAGGAGCGGTACTTCTGCTATTCGGATACATTAACTATAAACTATCAGGAAAACTGGTAGATAAAATCAGGGAGGCCGAAAATACCCAAGTTATAATAGGATCTCTTTTAGGCCTTACCCCGGGGTGTGGGGGTGCCATCTTCGTTATATCTCTATTCCCCGCCGGGATTGTAAGTTTCGGAACTGTGGTAGCCACACTTATTGCTACTATGGGAGATTCCGCTTTTGTACTTATGTCCGTCATGCCTTTTAAATATATTCTGGTAAGTGTATTATCCTTTGCAGTTGCTGTTATAATGGGATACATAGTAGATTACTTTGATTTTAGGGGTAAACTCCTTGGGGGTCTGAAGAAGGAAACCCAAGTTCCTAATAAGTTTCACCACAGTGAACTGGATCATTCAACAGCACCTTCGGCTCATATAGGACACAAAGAAGGAGATGAACTGGACATTATTCTGCACCATACCATTAAAGGACACCAACCTCCCGGCACCCCGGGATATAAATTTACCCATAATGCTTATGGATTTTACTGGATAATAATAGCCCTAGGACTTATATTAGGCGTGTTGGATCTGTTTCAGGTAGACCTGAACAACATATTCATTCCTAATCTGGGTACTGTTTTCGGTACAATAGGAACGGTTTTTTCTATAGTCATGATGATAATGGGTAAAAAATTCTTTCAGGATGATACCCATGAAGAATCCGAGCTGAAATTACTGGATTTAAAAGAAACCATAATTCATAATGCCCAGGAAACCGCATTTGTCGGTACATGGGTGTTCTTTGCGTACCTGATTTACGAATTATTTGTTTTGGCGTTAGGTAAGGGAAATTACATGATGGGCATGGAAACAATAGCTTCTTTTCTGACCCAAACGGGGCTAACCGCAGTAATTATAGGGGTGCTGCTTGGCATAATACCGGGCTGCGGTTCTCAGATAATATTCGTCACACTCTATACCAGAAATCTGATACCTTTTGCAGCTCTTTTAGCTAATGCTGTATCTCAGGACGGAGATGCTTTGTTTCCGCTGATAGCCGTAGATAAAAAATCCGCCCTTTGGTCTACTGTTTTTAATACCATTCCCGCTTTTTTAGTAGGTTTGTTGGCTTATTATGTTGAAATTAATTTTTTTTGATTAGGAAAGATGCAAAACCCAATAAAAAAACCTGAAATTGCCTAAATAAGCCCCTTTTAAAACTAATCCTTTTATACTATACTTGGAGATAGCAATAAGGTTTTTTGTATTTGCCAAAGGAGGTCGAATATGAGGAAGATTAAAACAAAAAATATTATGCTTGTTGCTCTGATAATTATTGCATTGTTACTTTCAGCATGTGAAAAACAGTCTGCAGACGGAAGCGGCACAAGGGAAACCGCCGGCGAACAGCAAACGGTCGGGGAGGATCCTTCAAATGATGTGTCCGAGAATGAATCCGCCGAAGCTGTGCTTGGAACCAGACAAAATCCTGTTCCTTTAGAAACCGAGGTGGAAGTCGGACCTGATTGGAATATCACAGTCCTGGATATAACCCCGGATGCATGGTCGGTTATTGAGGAAACAAATCAGTTTAATGAACCGCCCGAAGAAGGACATCAATATGTTATGGCCAGGGTCAAAACATCTTATGCAGGGGACGAATCCGGAGTTCCATGGGTGAACCTGAGTTTAAAATATCTGGGTTCCGACGGTAATGTATACAGCAGCGGCTGCGGTGTGCTGCCAAAACCGTTTTCCGACATAGGAGAACAGTTTCCGGGAGCATCTGCCGAAGGAAATATCGGTTGGTCCGTTCCATCAGATGCAGTCGAGGGCGGAACCATTATTATCGAGGAATCACTTTCCTTTGATGATACGCGTGTGTTTTTCGAAGGAGTTAAATAGGTTGAAAAGTATTTATACGGAAGGGGGGTAAATATGAAAAAATTTATTTCAGTACTGACAATTATTACCTTGATAGCTCTATTACTGACGGGCTGTGGTCAAGAACCGGGTACGACACCGCCGGAATCCGATCAAACTGAAGAGCAAAGCTATAATATCGGTATCTGCCAGCTGGTGCAACATTCGGCACTTGATGACGCAACTAAGGGTTTCAGGGATGCTCTAACCGACAAATTGGGCGACAGGGTCACATTTGATGAACAAAACGCCAACGGTGAGCCGGATGTCTGTGCCACTATATGCAATCAGTTTGTATCTTCCAATGTTGATCTTATTATGGCTAACGCCACTCCGGCACTTCAGGCCGCCCAGGCATCAACTAACAAAATTCCTATTTTGGGAACCTCTGTTACCGACTACGGTACGGCTCTCGGCATAGATGATTGGACGGGCAAAACCGGTAAAAATATTTCAGGCACATCCGACCTTGCACCTTTGGATCAGCAGGCTGCGATGCTGAACGAAATCTTTCCGGATGCTGAGAGGATCGGAATTCTCTATTGCTCTGCGGAACCAAACTCTAAATATCAGGATGATGTAATTACCGGACACCTTAGCGACATGGGATATAAAACTAAAAGTTACACTTTTTCAGATTCAAACGACCTGCAGACAGTGGCCAAAACAGCAGTATCCGAAAGCGATGTAATTTATTTGCCTACGGATAACACGGTTGCTTCAAATACGGAAATTATCAAAAATGTTTCTCTGCCGGAAGAAGTACCTATAATTGCCGGTGAAGAAGGAGCATGCCGCGATTGCGGTGTTGCAACACTCTCCATCAGTTATTATGATTTAGGCTATAAGACCGGGGAGATGGCATATGAAATTATCGTTAACGGTGCGGATCCCGCCACAATGGAAATCGAGCATGCACCCAAGTTTACCAAAAAATATGATTCGGATATTTGTGATATCTTAAATATTGAATTGCCCGATGAATATGAACCTATCTAATCGCGATTTCAGCATTGATGACCGTCTGCGGTAATCCAAACAGGAGATGCTGCAAACGGTCTTTTTATATATGACCTTAAAAGAAAGGATATGAATTTATGAATATAACGGAATACTTTTTATCCCTTAAATTAATAAATCTGTTGACTTCCCTGCCGGGCAACGTTGTTCAGGGAATTATCTGGGGAGTTATGGCTCTGGGAGTATTTATAACTTTTCGTCTGCTGGATTTTCCGGACCTGACAGTAGACGGTACATTTGCAGCGGGAGGAGCGGTGACAGTTATTCTTATTTTGGCAGGTGTACCTGCACCAATCGCCCTCATCGTTGCTACAATTGTCGGACTCCTTGGCGGGCTTGTCACGGGACTCCTGCATACAGCCCTGGGAATACCCGATATACTGGCGGGTATACTGACCCAAATTTCATTTTGGTCGATTAATCTGCTGGTACTGGGCGGGGCGAATAAGGCGGTAAATGTAGATAAATATAATCTGATTGTTTCCCTCCGCAACATCAGCGGTTCCATAATTACCATGCTGATTTTTGCTGCAATTTCGGTCAGTATTTTATACTGGTACTTTGGAACCGAACAGGGAAGTGCCATCAGGGCCACGGGCAACAACCCTCAGATGGTCAAGGCCCAGGGTGTTAACATTGACTTTATGAAGGTACTTGCCCTCGGCTTGTCCAACTGTCTGGTAGCCCTTTCAGGCGGGCTCATGGCACAGTTTCAGGGATTTGCAGATATCAAAATGGGCCAGGGTGCTATTGTTATAGGACTGGCCGCAGTAATTATAGGTGAGGTAATAAGTAATGCACTGATTGGTAGATATATAAACTTTTATATTAAATTAGCATTTGTAGTGGTTGGCGGTATAATCTATTATCTTGTAATCGGTCTGGTTATGTGGTTGAAAATGCCTACGGACCTGCTCAAACTCTTTACCGCCTCGGTTGTAACCATATTCCTGGCTGTTCCGCACCTCAGGGCAAAAACAAGAAATTCCTCCGTGTTTAGAAATAGAGGGGAGGTACAAAAAGATGCTTAAACTCAACAACATTCACAAGACTTTTAATATAGGTTCTATAAACGAAAAAGATGCCCTATGCGGTATCGACCTTCAATTGGCCGAAGGAGACTTTGTCACCGTTATAGGAAGCAACGGTGCGGGAAAATCCTCAATGCTCAACGCAATTGCAGGTACTTGGCCTATAGATGAGGGTACAATTTCCATAAACAGCACCGATGTAACATTACTTCCCGAACACAAACGTGCTGAATATGTAAGCCGTATTTTTCAGGACCCGATGATGGGAACCGCCGCCGATATGAGTATTGAAGAAAATCTGGCATTGGCACTGCGCCGGGGGAACAGACGTACCCTTCGCTGGTATATAACCAAGGCGGAACGTGAACGCTATCATACGGAACTGAAAAAATTGGGACTGGGTCTGGAGGATCGTTTAACCACTAAGGTAAGCCTGTTGTCGGGAGGCCAACGTCAGGCCCTTACGCTTTTGATGGCTACTCTAAAAAAACCGAAACTCCTGCTTTTGGACGAGCATGCTGCGGCACTTGACCCGGCCACGGTTACCACGGTCCTTGAACTGACCAATAACATTATTTTGGAAAACAAACTGACAGCCCTGATGATTACCCATAATATGACCGAAGCAATCCGCTACGGGAACCGACTTTTGATGATGGATGAGGGTAAAATAATTTTAGATGTTTCGGGAGAAGAAAAAGAAAAACTTGAAATAGATGATTTGCTTCAGAAATTCAAAGAACTGTCCGGTGCACAGATGGCGACAGATTCGGTGCTTTTATCTTAGAATTTTTTATTCGGCAATTTCATTACAGGATTTTTGATTTGTAGATAGATAGAAACCTCCATACAGTTAATATGAATATCAACAGATATTAACCGTAGGAGGCTTTTCTATGTTCAAATTCAGGTCCTAATAACTCCCTGTATTTCCCGAATTGTATTTGGGTTTTATAATTCCTTAATTATTTCTTCATCCAATATTTTTTTCCGTTTCTCCCAATCGGGCATTAAGGAGGTCAAAAAAGTATAGAAACTATTATCATGGTTTTTATATTTAAAATGTATAAGTTCATGGAGTACCACATAATCTATGCAATGCTTAGGAGCCTTTATTAGTTGGGAATTTAAAACAATTGTGTTGTTTCTTCTGTGACAGGAACCCCACCTCGACTTCATTTTTCTGATATTTACAATCGGTTTTTGAATATTATGATTTCTGACGAGTTCATACATTCGGTCTAAAGATTTATTAAAATGTATGTCCGCTTTTTCATACACCCAGTTATTAAACAACCTTTCTTTTTTATTAAAATCCTCCACATTCCCGGTATAAATGTAGATAAATCCCCTGAAATATTTTACGATTTCCTCATTGGATTCTCTGACCCTCAAACGATATTGCCTTCCCAGGTATCTGAAGGATTCTCCGCTTACATATTCCTTTTTATCTTTTTTATACGGCTGAATCGCCCTAAAATAACTGATGTTTTTAGATATCCAAGGGCCTTTTTTCCTAACAAAATCCTTAATAATATCCAATGGTACATCCTCATTAGCCGAAACCGCAATAGTCATATTTGGCCTGATATTCAGGTTTATGTTTTTTACGTCCTTTCTTTTCAGTTCAAACCTTATCTCTTTTTCCCCATAATTTACCGTATGTTTTGACATCATATCACCTTTTAGTATCTGCTCAATGCTACAATTATAACTTCTTTCAGGATTTTATCTATCTGCTCAATATCTAAATCTATTCCATTAGCCTCAGCAAAATTAAACAGCAAATCTTCAACCTTCTGCTTTATTTTGTTATGAACATCCATATTATCGTGCCAATCCACCTTGGTATATTTGTCCACAATACCTTCGATAAACATGGAAAGTTTCGCTAATTGTTCCTTGCTGATACCACCTTCGGTATTTTCGGCCCCGTAAATTTCTTTTGATTCCCTGCTGATTATATCTGCTGTCACACCATAAAAAGCTTGGGCATCCGGCTTGTTTTTAATATCGCTCGGGTATTTTATACCTGAATAACCCTTCTGATAATCTTTCTTCAGCTTATTCATTCTTTCGAAATATTCTTTTTCACCGATTCTCTTGTCTTTATAGGCCTGCAATGTTCCTTCAATTCTTTCGGAAAATTTTTTATAAAATGCAGGGTTTTCATCCCATCTGGTGCTTATACTTCTTGTCATTCTGGTCCTTATAGCATCAGCCTTTGCCCTGGGAGAACCCAACCTGCTTAATTCTTCTTCAAATCCTTTTTTGTCAAGAATGTCTACAGGATTGGTAATTCTGATTACATCCTCCGCAGCAATATAATTGTCCATGAGCTTCTGCATTTTCGGTTCATATTCCCTGTGGTCTATTGTATCTGAATATCTTATTTTTACGCTTTTTCTAAGTTCCTGATAAAATTTAAAATCCCTTTTATATTTGTTTATTTCGCTCTCTTCCAATGAATTATAAACTTTTTCGGATTGTAAAGCCAACTTTAAATATCTGCCGAAACTGCTGAGCGTACTGTAAAATTGTTTTCTAAGCTCCTCATTTTCCAACAATATTTCGTACTCTTGTGCATCTTTCTTATTTTTGATGGATATGAACATGTTTATTAAATCGGTGTAGTACTGTCTCAAGGAACCTACTATACTTATTACATCATATAGGGCACCTTTTAAATCCTCTGGGTCGAAGTTTTCAAGCCCTGCACCCGAGTACATTTTCACAGCCTCGTCCAGCCTTTGCAGAAGCCCCCTGTAATCTATAATAAGTCCGTAATCTTTGCCCTCGTAAATTCTGTTTACCCTTGCTATTGCCTGCAGCAATGTGTGCTCCTTCATAGGTTTATCTATATACATCACGGTAGCCCTCGGTGCATCAAATCCTGTTAAAAGCTTATCCACAACTATCAGTAAATCCAGATCGTCCCCGTTTACAAACTCATCTTTGATAGATTCTTCATAGCTTTCTTTATTACCGTATCTATCCATCATCCTGTCCCAAAATCTTTTTACTATGTCTTTGGATTCTTCATCCACCGCATCATAACCTTCTCTCTGATCGGGTGGAGATATTACTACAGCTGCATTTAAATCTCCTGCTTCTTCAAAATATTTCAGATATCTTATTGCTTCCACCTTACTGTTGGTAGCAAGCATTGCTTTAAATTGCGAACCCTGTGTCTTATAATTCCTTAGAAAATGTCTATTGATATCATAAGCTATATATGCAATCCTCTGGCGGGAAGAAGCTATCCTTTCAAATTGGCTCCATTTTTGTTTTACCTCTTCCTTTTGCTTTTTATTTAAATCCTTTGTTATCATTTCCAGTCTTTTGTCGATAGCTTTTCTATTTACGGTTTGATCCACCATTTTACCCTCGTATAGAAGGGGTACTATTATTTCATCCCTTACCCCGTCCGCTATGGTATAGGTGTGAATAAGTTCACCGAATTTAATCATAGTGTTCTTTTCTTTTTTCATAAGGGGGGTGCCTGTAAATCCAAGGTAACAAGCATTTGGAAACACCTGTCTCATCTTAATGTGCAATTCCCCATATTGTGTGCGGTGTGATTCATCTACCAAAACAAATATTTCTCTAGATAAAATGGGTTCTTGATGTTTCGTAGCCGTATCAAATTTATGAACAAGGGTCATTATTATATCCGCTCTGTTATCATTAATAAGTTTGGCAAGATGTCTGCCTGTTGTAGCCCTGTTCGCCTTTAATTTTGTATGATTGTAGGTCTGATAAATTTGTTTGTCTAAATTTATTCTATCCGTAACCACAACAACTTTTGGATTATGCTCTGTCAATTCCGATAATACATATTTGGAAAACATAACCATAGTCAGGGATTTACCGCTCCCTTGGGTATGCCAGATTACCCCGGATTTCCTGTTTCCGTTTTCATCCCTCTGCTCTACAGCTTTTGTAATTTCTTTGACTGCAAAATACTGCTGATATCTGGCTATTTTCTTCACGTTTTTATCATATAAAACAAAATATTTGGTAATCTCCAATAACCTCTCCGGACTGAACAGAGATATTATATTCTTGTCCTGGTTGGTAGGCAACCTGTCGAATACAGATTCACCCAAATTGACCTGGAGCCAATCCTCATACTCT
>CAYOQX010000028.1:0-11084 GCA_964406195.1 uncultured Alkaliphilus sp.
CAGTATTCTGCGCAGTGGATACGGCACCTGTGTAGAAGGCCATACGGTTATTTTACCGTTTTCATTGGGTACTACAACACAGCCGTTTGTTTCCATGCAGCAGTGCTGGATAATAGGAATATTATATTCTGATTCGAAAAATCTGTCTACTTCCTCATATCCTTCCTCTAAGGATCCTAAGTCAACGGAAAATATGTCAATTACGTTGTCGTCGCAAGATTCATGTATGTTCGGCGCATCCTCGCTTGCAGCCTCTTTCGGATCAAATACGGCAGGAAGGGATTCATATTCAACTTTAATCAGCTTTATGGCTTCTTCCGCTATTTCTTCGGAGATTGCCGCCACTGCAGCCACCGGTTCGCCGTAATAGCGTATCTTTTTGTCAAATACATAGGTGTCCAGTTCCGCAGTATCCACCGGAGTACCGCATGTGGTATAAGGAATGTGCGGCACATTATCATGACAGATAACCGCTTTTACACCTTCCAGTTTTTCAGCTTCGCTTGTATCAACATTTTTTACAATTCCATGGGCAACAGTACCGCGCAATATTTTAGCATGCAGCATTCCCGGAAAGCTTATATCACAGGCATATTTAGATTTTCCAAGAGCTTTTTGAGCACCGTCCACCCTGGTACTGCTGGTTCCTATAACTTTTTGACTCGTATTATGAGCTTGTTTCATTTATCCGACACTCCTTTCAATCATATTTTAAAACCCGATATAACGTTCATATAGTTAAAACAAATTCAGACAGCTTTATTATAAAAGGTGTTTCACCACCTTGGTTAAACTAATACACACATCAAGCATTAGTTAAAGGAGGCGAAACACCGGTTTATTGCATGTGTTTACTCTGATTTATTTTTTGCTTTAAGACGCTCGGCAAAAGGTCCATATATAGACTGACTTTCGAAGATGTCAATTCTCTCTTGTGCACCGATATCGATAATAGCTGCCGTTTCAACACATCTTCTACCAAGTGTTCTGGCTGCTTTAACCGCTGTAACTGCACCGATTTCTCCTGCCTCATAATTATTTTTGATTGCATCTTTGTCTACTTCGTCGTTTGTCCAACCGGCTGCACCGATGTAGTTCTCCCACAGGTCACCTGTAACATAAATTCCTCCGCTCAGGTATGCGTGGTTCATCAGGTCGGTCAGCGCATGCTCTTGTCCTGAGAATATATGAAGTCCTTGTGCTATTCCTCCAAAAACTTTCATTGTCTTAGGGGATGACATGTCGTGGAACACAAACTGAGTATTCCCTAAACGGTCAAAGAAGCAACTTAGTTGTCCCGGGTAAGACATATGGTAAACAGGTACGGAGTAAATAACTACGTCAGCTTCAACCCATTTGTCTCTCAGTGCCTGGAAATCATCCTGGATAACACATTCTCCACCAAGCTCGCCGCATTTTGCACAGTTGAGGCAACCTGAGATTTTCTTACCGCGTAGATAACATCTTTCAATTTCTACTCCTTCTACATCCGCTTCCTTGGCACCTAATATTGCCTGTTCCATCATGTAATTCGTGTTTCCTTCTTTTCTACTGCTTGCCGAAATAAATAGAACCTTAATCATTTTTCTCCCCCTCTGATTTTAGTTATTATTGTTAGTTTAAGTTGACATTTTTATTTAAAATATCTTGCAAGATATTGATTAATAACTTTTTTCAAAATTTCAGAATTTCATACAGTCTTGCTGTTGTAAAACTTCATACAGTTTTACTGTTTTAAAGTTTTATACAATCTTGCTATTTTATAACTTCTTAATAATCTTGCTATTTTAAGATTTTATACAGTTTCGCTATTATTTTTTATATTTTTCTGTTATTGAAGTAATTTTATCAATTTTTATTTAGACTGCTGATTTTCTAAATACAATTTGCTCCAAGATTATTACGAAAATCATTACGGTTATTACCGGAGTTGTCAGCAAGGTTGACAGCAATTGCGGCATACCAGCCCATACATCAGGATCTATTAATGAAAGTCCCATAGCCAGGAATATTGAGAAACCGCAAATAAATTGTTCCCTTGTAGCAAACTCTTCAACTCCCGCCAAAATACCTCCCCCGACTGCTACTAAAGGTGAAGCAAAGCCTAATAGGATTGAACCTGCCAATATTATAGGTATGGCAGCCATAAATCCTACCACTTTACCGAGGAAACTGACAATGATAAACAATATGCTTGCCACATATATAGGATAGCGGGAAGCAACCTTGGTCAAAACGTTGTATCCGATATTTTCCGAGTAAGGCACTAAAGCCGGAACACCGAATATACCACCTATAGAAGTTTCTACCAAACCATGGATTACAAATGTTTTTCTGGTTTGCTTTTCATCTACCTCTGTACCTACTGCACTTGCCACCCCTTGAACGTTTCCGTAGCAAAGCATAGCGTTGAAAAGTGCAACTACAGTCATAATAATAATTAATTCAATGGGCGGAAATGTAAATCCATAAGGAAATACCCGCGGGTAGACAAAGAACGGCATTGAATTACTTATAGACCAATCAAAATTATTCGTAACTATAAATATCAGATACCCGATTACCAAAACAACCATAGCAGGTAAAGTTGCCCATATTCCTTTTCCCTTAACCGATAAGTATCCACACAATAATGCAAGTAAAATTCCGACAACAAATGTTATACCATATCCGTCGGCAGTTAAGGAATCAGCAGCCAATACCATAACCGACAGACCCAATGTCATTATCATTGAACCCAAAACCAATGGGGTCCAAACTTTTTGAATGTGTCCGATTACTCCTGTTGCACCTAATATAGCCACTACTATACCGGATATAATAAAGGCATTATAAGCCTGAAATCCATATTCAACTCCGGATAATGATACAATCGAAAGAGTTGCTATAAGTGTTATTGCACTTGGTGCCGACATTGCCCCAAGTCTGTGGCCCACGGATGCATGAATTAAAGTAGATACACCCATTGTGAAAACTACATTTGTTATAAATATTGATAGATCTGCAGTACTCAATTCAGCTCCTACGCCGATAATTGAATATGCCCAAACAATTCCATAAACCATAAACAATGCCCATTGAACCCCGTATAAAATCAATTGGCTTGTTTCCATTTTGTCATCAACTTTATAAATCATACCTGTTTGATCATCCATTATAAAACACCTCCCATATTATACAGACCCTAATTCCTTGAAATTGTTGCTCCTGATAAATGCATTAACTATGCTCACTCCTCTTACAAAGATATTATAATTGTTCATATGCTCCTGCTTTGATATTTTCCACCAACTTGCCCCTTTTTATGTGATTATCTACCGGGTTTTGTACAAGTAAATTGAACACATTTGAAAATAAAGGTTCGGCCGATATAAGTAAACATACATCACACTATTTCATACCTTCCATAGTGTTTTCAAAGAGCAATACAGATTTTAAAAGGAACATAAAAATCAAAGACAGTAGGTGAACTACTAAAAAAATACCATGGTTTTACTTTGTACAACTTCCAAGTAACCACAGTATATATTAAGAAATGTTTTTTTTCATCGTTTGGAAAAACAAAATAACAAGGGCTGTATGTTATGGTACACATACCAACAGATTAGCTTACAAAAACCCTCATAACAAGGACTTTTTATTGCTAAATCTAGTCACTTAATGCAGGGTATCCTATAATTAGGGAATGATAATCCTTTAATTAACAGTCAACACAAAAAACCCCCTCTAAGAATACCCGTCCATAATGTTGAGGACGGGCGGGGTTGGGGGTTGGGAGAAGAATATTCTATTAGATATAATATTTGCCCCTAGAATATTTCCGATATAATAGCCATTAATGTATTGAGCAAATACGGCATTTTCCACGGCTCATAACCTAAAACCTCTACAATTTTATTTCTTCTGTAGTTAACTGTGTTTGGGTGTATAAACAATTTCTCAGAAGTGGCTTTCGTATTCATGTTATTATATATTAATGCTTTTAATGTAACGTACAGTTCCGTGTTTTCTTCCTCATCATACAACTCTAACTCTTCAAAAATATTATCTTTGATAGTATCGAATTCATTTACATTCAAAAAATTCTTAAAAATGCCGTAAAATCCGATATCATCGAAACAAACCATCTCATTATTTCCGAGAAGGCTCCTTCCTATTCTGGCTGCATCAATTGCCTGGGTATATGCCTCGGGAATATCTTTATAGGTTTTTATATCACCGCTTATACCTATTGAAACGGAACCTCCGAAACTTTCTTTACAACATTCCAATAACTCATTTCCGATTTTTTTCGATCTTTTATAAATATTCTGATTATCGGCCTCGAGTAAAATTAAAAACAGGTCGCTCCTGTGACACAGTATATTGTCTTTGTTATCATTATCTATTATTTGCTTGGTTTTATTATAAAGGACCTCATCTATAAATGTTTGTATGTCGGTACTGATAGTATTATTAAGTTCAATATTTTCCTGTATATCATTCAGATTAATAATAATCATTCTGCGCTTATTTAATATATCCCAACCGATATCTTTCCCTATTTTTATAGCCGTCTGATCCGTTCTGAAGTTCCATGTAATCAAATCATTGATATATTCCTGTTTTCTCAGATATTCCCTTTCTCTTATCCTCGAGCTTTTGGTAAATATCAGTGTACATATGCTGGTTATACTTTTCAGTATTTTGATTTTTTTATCCCTTTTAATATCATCTTCTTCCGAAAATTCGGTTACTATTAACCCGTAATAAATTCCGCTGGATTTTATAGGCATAATTATCTTTTTACCTGTCCGCCCACCCACCAGAAAATATCCGTTTTTATTTGATTCTTTCTGTATAAAATGTTCATGTTTGTTGATTAATTCCATTATCCGGGCTTGGTTCCTATCATGTCGCGGATGTATTATTTGATTATCAATATTTAAGAAGAATATCTTACTGCCGTACATATCCGACATTGTCCTGTAAATATAATCTACATCCCCTCTGGTGACGATATGTTCAATTAATTTGTTCTGCATAACAATAATATCTTCATATTTGTGATCCGTCTCTTCCATTAATTTAAATATAATAGGATTCAGTATTTCAATATATGCCCTACTACTGTTAGCTACAATAAGCGGAAAACCCAGTTCATTACATAAATCAATAACCTCGGGGTGGATTGATTTTAGAAATAAATCAATATGGCATATTACAAGCCCGGCCGCATTCTTCTTATGCAGTGATGAAATAACAACTTTTTGCTTTTCTATATCATGAATAATTGCATAAAATGAAGTTATATACAGCTGATTTTCAAGCACCCAGGTCTGGATTTTGTCCTCGGCCACCTCCAGTACACTTATACTGTTAACATTATTATTTATACCGCTTCTTCCGGCCACAAGTTCCGCATCTTTCAGTCCGCCAAATTTAAAAATGTCTCTTATAAGCATATAACCACCTCATTATAGTGTTATGTGACAACCTTATCCCAATAAAAATCTTACCCGAACAGGTATCTCGGTAAACGGATTATTTATAATTGGTTGTTTCCCGCAACAATTAAGGTCCACTTCACCTTAATACAACCTAGCTTGTCTATATCCTCCATAAATATTACATTTTTTAAATTTGAACACATTGTAGCACAAACAGCCTTTTTTTAAAACCTTTTGTCTACAGGGAATAATTTCAATTAAAACAAAACACGGTTTGAATATGTAAAAAAACAGGTTCGGGAAATGTCCGCTCCCGAACCTGTTTTACATTTATCTTAATAACACCTGATTATTCAATTTTTCGCTTAGAGACTGATTATTTGGCCACTGTTAGGTTTGTTTCTTGTTTTCCTCAAGCTCCCTAAGGCAAATATTAAACTTATCCCTTATTGACTCATTATTGAATGCCGCATAAAGTGGACGATAGAAATTCAAACTATCAATTACCTTTAAATTGTTATAAGTGTTTTCCCTGTTCATATAGGTAAATACCCCGAAATCAACTACCCCGTATGATACTTCAGCGTTATTAACCGCTTTAAGCAGGTCTTCCGTTGATTTGAAATATTCCTTGTTTTCCGCATTAATACAATCAATTACTTCACCGTATTGATAGTTTTCTATTACGGCAAGTTTTCCCCGCCCGTTAAATATATCATTTATATTATGGAAATCAGTATTGTCAGTTGATGTTACTATAGAGGTTACAGCATCTCTAAGTTTATCGGAAATATACCAATTAACTTCCCTCTCAGGTGTTTTTTGTATTTGGAAAATCATATCAATCTCTTTATTATTAAACATTCTTTCAACCAATGTCCATTCCTTAATGATATACTGCGCTTCCAATCCCATTTTATCTATTACCGATTTTACCGTATTATAATCGGAACCGTATACTGTTCCGTCCGTTTTTATATCTTGATAAGGGGGGAAAGGATCAGCACCGACAATTAAGGTTTTCATTTTTACTCCCTGCCTAATTTTTTAGCCAGCTCACTTAATTCAGGATGGATGTACTTTCCTTTATCCATGATTTGTTCACCGTCTAACCATACTGAAGATTCTAAACATACACCGTCTACGTGACTCTTGGCCACTCTCGGTTCTCCTCCGGAATAGTTAGAACCCTGGTGTCCGAATCCCCATTGTGTACTGCCCCAAATTCTCTCATCTTCGGTCATGCAACCTTCAAGTTTTGCATTTGGACTGCAGCCGTGGCATACGTGGGCCGCTATATACATATTCGGATCATCTAATGATTTAAAAAATTCTTCGGCTTGCTTAGCCAATCTTCCGCCTACAAATTCAACAATTCGTCCTTTTTCTACAATATAACTTATTGTCTCATCAAGAACCCCGAATTCCAAATCTCCGCCGCCGCTGTAGGAACCGTCAAATGTCAATCTGCCGTTTATTGTATCCTCTTTAGGCGCCCATCCGATTTGTCCGATTAGGAAATGTGCTCCGGGTGTACTATAATCAATTTCATTGTTCATAGGCCTGTTAGGATCATTTTCAAAAGTAATGTCGGTACCCGCTTCATTTGTTATCCTAACTTCTTTGGCAGCCTTTGTTAATTCCGCTAACTTGTTTTGAAACTTTTTCTGAACTTCCATATCCACAAGTCCGATGTTTCTTACTATTCGTTCAATTCCCAATCCACCCAACATGACTTGTCTTGTTCTGCCGTTTGTTACAGCCTTATCCCAAAGTGGTGAATACAGCAACCATTGGTCATTAAGCTCTATCCATACATCCGTTTTGTCAGCACATGCTTTAAGAGGATCAGGTAAATAATCCATTGTCACGGATCCATATCCCTTTGGTGTAGAGTGCCAAGCCATCATAGCTTTTGCTCCGAGTGCATCGGCCATCTTGGTGATTTCTTCAGCTACTCTGATATCACCGACGGAATCAATTGTTACCAGCACACTTTCTCCTTCTTTTACTTTAACCATATCATGCATTAATTTATATGCAGTCTTAGTTAACTCCATATCCAAAAATTGTGCCATTATGATTTTCTCCTTTCTCTAATGTAATTTCATTTTCTGTGTCTGCAGGCTCGGAAATAATTACCTATTTTCAACCGGTATCTGAATCATAAAGTTTTCCCTTGTAATTTTTCCTCGCCTGACTAACTATAGTCTACATCATTCAACGGCTTTCCCGCATTGTTATGCAAAACAAAAATTAACTATTAAATTGTTTTTATCAATAGTTTGTCAATAATTAATGCATAATTACCCAATTAATCAGATGAGTTGTATATATATGGGAAAAATGGTGCCTATAATATCATCTGTCTCCAGCTATAGGATATGCTGCCTTAAAGTAACGGAGGTTTAACGGCGATAAGGCCTTGTCATCAGCAGTTTCATGGGCTACCCTGTTAATATGTGTGCGGGAACATACGGTTCCTCTTATTTTGTTTGTCCAAACAATGAAAAAAAATACCGATTAACATATACTGTGATTGCCGTACCTTATATAATCGGAATGGCGGTATTTCCTAAACCTGCGGTGAATTTTCTGAAATGATTGGGGGCGTATAATTTGAAGCCGGGAAGCAAATTTTGGATAGCTTGTAACGGAGAGAAGGTATTTGGCAAGGGCCCTTGTGAATTATTAAAAACGGTGGACAAACTGGAAAGTCTAAATAAAGCGGCAAAACAACTCAATATGTCCTACAGTAAGGCCTGGTTAATTATAAAAAGGTCTGAAAAATTATTGGGTTATTCACTTTTGGAAACCGTAAGGGGAGGGCAGGACGGCGGAGGCTCCTATTTGACCGAAGAAGCGAGAGCCTTGATGGAATCCTATGAAAAATTTAATGAAGAAGCAAAAAAATCCGTAGAACAAATTTACAACAAGATTTTCGAGGAAGCTTAATTTTTTTACCGTCGTTGTATTAATAAAAAGATAACGGTTAGGAGACCAACCATGAGAACCTTAGACAGAAAAGAAGATGGAAAATATAATATATTCCTGTTTACAATAATTTTTGCGGTAGTTTTTTTCCTATCCTTTGTCATAGGAAGATATCCTATACACCCCGGAACCCTTTTGAAGGTATGTCTTTCAAAAATATTACCGATAACCAAAACCTGGCCGGACACTGCGGAAATCGTAATATTTGAGGTCAGATTCCCGCGGATATTGGCATCCATCCTGGTGGGAGCCTCCCTTTCCGTATCCGGTACAGTGTATCAGAGTATGTTTAAAAATCCGCTGGTTTCCCCGGATATTCTGGGAGTTTCGGCAGGGGCCGCATTCGGGGCGGCATTGGGCATATTCCTGTCGTTCAGCAGTATAGGCATACAATTGTCGGCATTTATATTCGGTATAATAGGTGTGGCATTTGTATACTTAATCAGTTTGAGAATAAAAGACGACCCTCTGATTATTCTCGTAATCACGGGTATACTGGTGGGTTCCATATTTACATCCTTTACATCTTTAATAAAATATCTTGCAGATACAGAAGGTAAACTGCCTGCCATAACATTTTGGATAATGGGGAGTTTGGCGGGAATAAACATGGGCGACTTAAAGAAAGTAATTATACCCATATTGCTGGGTATGATTCCCTTATATATTTTGAGATGGAGACTGAATGTTCTATCTTTAGACGAGGACGAGGCCAAAACATTAGGATTGGATACGGGAAAATTCAGGGCAATTGTAATAATATGTTCCACATTAATGACTGCCGCCTCGGTTTCCATAAGCGGTGTAATTGGATGGATAGGGTTGGTCATTCCCCATCTGGGCAGGATGCTGGTCGGATCGGACCATAAGATTTTATTACCGTCAACTATATTACTGGGAGGTTCATATTTGTTATTGATAGATAATATAGCCAGGGCACTCACAACAGTGGAGTTGCCCCTGGGGATACTGACATCCCTGGTAGGTGCGCCCTTTTTCATATTTCTGTTACTAAATAAGGAAAGGATTTGAGGACATGCTGGAAGTAAAAAACTTAAGCTGCGGCTACAACGGTATACCTGTTTTGGAAAATGTAAACTTCACCGCAAATTCCGGAGATATAATATGCCTGCTGGGGTCAAACGGATCCGGGAAGTCCACATTAATAAAAACCATTGTAGGATTGCTGAAACCTTTTGAAGGAGAAATTTTAGCAGAGGGCAAAAACATCAGAGGCTGGTCCTACAGAAAAAGGGCCAAGCTGATAAGCTATATACCCCAAACATTCAGTTCCGGTTTCCAATATAAAAGTATAGACATAGTTTTAATGGGGAGAACCTCTTACCTGGGATTTGCTTCGGCACCCTCAAAAAAAGATGAGGAAATAGCGGAAAAAGCATTGGAAACCCTTAACATAATGCATCTTAGGGATAAAATATATTCCCAACTGAGCGGCGGGGAAAGGCAATTGGTAAAGATTGCCCAAGCCCTGACCCAGCAGACAAAAATAATTGTAATGGACGAGCCTGTAAACAATTTGGATTTTGGAAATCAAATAACCATACTGGAACATTTAAAAGAATGCAGGGATTTGGGGATGACCATTATAATGGCCACCCATTCGCCGGAACATGCTTTTCTATATGCAGACAAAGCCCTGCTGACGCAGGAAGGACAGATAATCGAAATAGAAAAACCGAATAAAAATCTGACTGAAGAAAATTTAAAATCCATATACAACGTGGAACTGGAAGTTGTTGAACTGGATTGGAAAGATAACACCGTAAAAATATGTTTACCCGGCTATTCCGGATATTAAAAATAAAATATTAATTTGGGATACTAAGAAACAAAACTAATTTAAAAAGGAGAGACGAATATGTTCAAAAGACTTATATCCGTATTTATAATAGTAGCAATGATTTTATCATTTGCGGTAGGATGTAACAACAATGCACCCGATGATCAACCGGACATTGGAGATACTGCTGAAACCAATATAGAAATACAGGATATGGCGGGAAGAACCATCATACTGCCGGAGGCGGCGAATAAGGCATTTGCTACCTTTCCTACGGGAACAATTATGTTATATTCCCTAAATCCTGAAAAAATGATAGGATGGAATTACAACCTGAGTGAAGGCGAAAAGAAATTTATAGCTGAAGAATATCACGACCTGCCTAACCTGGGAGGTGCGGGTAAAGAAAGTATAAATGTAGAAGAAATATTGAAAATAGATCCGGATGTATTAATAATGATGGAAGAATTAGAAGAATCCTCAATATCCAGGGCTGAAGAACTGGAACAGCAGATAAAAAAGCCCGTAATTATTTTGGATACGGCTTTGGATAAATTGAATGAGGCCTATACCATATTAGGAAAGGCCCTCGGGGAAGAAACCAAGGCGAAAGAACTGGCAATGTACTGCAAAGAAACCATGGATTCTATAGAAGAAAATATATCTGAAATAACCGAAGGGAAAGGTGTATATTATGCACAAGGTCCGGACGGATTATTAACCGAACCTTCAGGCTCCTGGCATGCTGAAATAATAGATATGGTGGGAGGCAGGAATGTAGCCGAGGTGGATGTAAAGGTTAATCAGGGTAAATCCGAAGTATCCATGGAGCAATTATTAATATGGGACCCGGATATAAT